>NZ_JARKPW010000119.1:0-31558 GCF_029975095.1 Aminiphilus sp. | reverse complement strand
GGGAAAGCTCTGAAGAAAGACCTTGGGCTTTCCCTGGACTCGGGTCGCATCTGGCTCTGCACGGTGCCCTGCGGGACCGGCGAGCCCGTATTCAGAGATTCCGCTGTGTTCAGAGGATTTTTCCCGAAATCACTGGTGTTTCCCCGTGTCCCGGCTTTCTTTTCCCTGTCAGGGTTGGGAGGGCCGGGGTAGGTCGTGTCCTTTCAGGATGAACCACACGGTTCCCGCCAGACCGCAGGCGGAGGCGACGAAGAAATTCACCCCTGGGCCGAGCATCCACAGGAAGGCGCCTCCGAATGCCGCCACGGAGACCACGGTGTCCCGAAGCAGGTAGTAGAGGCCGAACATGCCCGCCTTGCGCTCCTCCGGCGCGAGATCCATGATGAGAGCCTTGCGCGTGGGTTCTCCGAACTCCTTGAGCCCCCGCACCACGAAGGCTGCCGCGAGGGCTCCGAAGGAGCGGCTGAAATAGAGCATCGCGGGAAAAAGCGTGAAAAAGATGAAGGTGAGGGCTACGAAAGGCTTCTTTCCCATGCGGTCCGCCAGAGCCGCCACGGGAATGTAGACCAGCATGGCCACGATCATCTCCACGGTGGTGAGCAGGCCGAACTGAAAAGCGCTGACGGGAGAGGCGATTTCCTTCATGGCCCAGAGTACCACGAAGGCGTAGGGAATCTGTTCGCAGAAGCGCACGAGAATGTCCGCCACGAGGAGATTCTTCAGATCCGGACTCATGAGGGCGTACAGGCGAAGGGGATTTTTCTCCGCTCCGGAGGTTCCTCCCTTTTTCGGCGGATCGTCCTCGATGAGGCGCTGCTGTGCCACCAGTGCCACTCCTGCCATGAGGAGGGCCGCCACGAAGGCGAGGCGCACGCCCCAGACTTCTCCGAAGAGGCCGATGAAGGCCCCTCCCACGAGGGGGCCGAGTGCCATGGGAATGCGTCGTACCAGGGAGTGCATGGAGACGCCCATGGTTCTCTTGTTTGAGGGCAGAACCTGCGCCACCAGGCCCATGGTGGCGGGGAGAGAGATGGCCGTCCAGGAGAGAAAGAGGATGGAGCCGAGGATCACCGCCTTCCAGGAAGGAATGAGGATGACTATCAGAAAGCCCGCCATGGCGAGCACGTTGAAGACGAGCAACGCCCTTTTCGTTCCGAGCCGGTCCGAGAGATAGCCTCCCGGAAAGGAGTAGAGGGCGGAGAGCAGGTTGTCCAACCCGTTCAGCAGTCCCACCGAAAGGGCACCACCCCCGAGGGCGACGAGATAGATGGGGAGAAAGCGTTCCGCCATTTTTTCCCCCATGCCCACGAGGATTACCATGACCAGAAGTCCCACCATGCTCTTCCGCAGTGCGAGAAATTCCAAGAGAGAACGCTTGTTCATTCTGATCCTCCCTTTCCGTGAAGATGGGATTTTCCCTCCGGCATGAGAGACACCGCAGGTGCAGGTTATCCCCCCGTGCCGCCTGATCCGGGCGGGGGCTTCCATTGAGATGCTCCGATCCGCAGGCCGATGGCGAGGCGCTCGCGCCGCCGGCAGGAGAGCGGTGGTTCATGACTGGTTCCGCTCCGCCGGCCGGTTGTCGGGGAACTCCATTTTGGCGAAGGGCGTGCCATGGTCTCTCCGTTTTTCTCGGGGTGCTGTCCTTCAGTCCTTGTGAAGGAAGCTCTGATCAAGTAGGAATTGTCCCTCTCTCGATTGCGATCGCATTCCGTCTTCGAGATCGGCGTGGCATTTTTCAGAGCTTCCTGATGGTTGCAGTGTACATCTGTCCCTTGCAATGCTGTTTTTCAGTGCTTGGGACGTTTGAAGTGTAAATCCACTCTCCGGGCTTTGCAAACGGAAAGTCGCGCATACTCGGATGGACGAAACGAAACGGAATCGCTCCGTCGTTCGGGTCCCTGTGGTATGAAGATGCAGCCTTCCTGCGCAGCGCGGGGAACCTGCTTTTTCGATGTTGTGCGTCGGCGCCGTGCTGGGTGGCCGTGATCTTTCCGGCAGACTGGAAAAACGTGTTTTTCCACCTTCTGCGCTAAGATAGGAGCGGCGGGCGGGATACGTTTCGTTTTTCACTGACGCCGTACCGGTCCGGAAGTTGTGTGCGTTCCGTCTCCGCAACAAGGTTTTCATGGCGTTCGGCGGCCGTCTGCGGCGATGCACCACACTTTTCCAGGAGTGCCTTTTTGTGTTCGAGCAACAGGTTCATGTTGCGGGAGCGACTGGACTCTCGCCGCGCCTCGGAGGTTGCGACGCACAGTGCCCGTATCAGGCGATGGTATATCTGTCCTTTTGTCCTTGAAACGGCTTTTCGGGATTGTCGGGAGGTGTTTTCGTACTTCCGAAAACAGAAGATGTATCCTGCGGAAAGGTGGGACGAGTCGTGGACAGAACAAAATTCTCCTTTTGCAATCGCCGGTGGAATCCTCCGGAAGGGGGTGCTTTCTCTCCTTCTGCAACGACCGTGTCGCGACAAACGCCTTTGCGAAAAGGTCCTTCTCGTTTCCGGAGCGTCCTGCAGCACGCCATCGTGGCGCTGGGTCGTCTTGTCCTGCTCATTTCGCTCGTTTTCCCTGCTCCGGGATGGAGCGCCGCAGGCGCACTCCGTTGGAACGATGACATGCTCGCCCGCATTCCCCGGGACCTGGAGGCCTTTTCCTTCCTTGTCCTCGGAGACACGCGAGGACCTGGGTCGAAATTTTCTGCCGTTCTAGCTGCCATGAACGAAGAACGGGACGTCCTCTTCGCTCTCGACGTGGGGGATCTCGTGAACTCTTCCCGTTCTCCCGAGGATTACGAAAAGGAGTTCTTCGCTCCTGCGAAAAAAGCCTCCATGCCCTTCCTTGCCGCCATAGGCAACCACGAGCGCGCCGCCGATCCCAAGGGGCTTTTGTACCAGCGCCTCGTGGGTGATCTCTGGTACTCTTTTGCCGTGGGAGACGCGGTTTTTCTCGTCCTCGACAACAGCAACGCCCACTCGCTCGGGCGAGAACAGGAGCGTTGGCTCGAAGAGCGGCTTTTTGAGGCCCGGAAGGCGCGTTTTCGTTTCGTTTTCCTGCACGTTCCGCTGGAGGACCCGAGGGGAGGGCATTTCAAACACGCCATGTCCGATTCCGCCTACGCCCGAAAGCCTCTGGAAATCTTCGAGCGCGGCAACGTGACGTTCCTCTTCGCCTCCCACGTTCACGCTTATTATGCGGGGAGATGGGGAAAGATTCCCTTCATCGTCACCGGAGGCGGCGGAGCTCCCCTGTACGGCAAAGATCCCGCTGCGTCCTTTTATCACTACCTTCGCGTGGATGTGGACACGACCGTGCCGGAGCCGGAGAAGGCGTTGCGGATCACGGTTCGTCCAGTGCATCCGTAAGGGGGCGGCATGGCGGGAAGACTCTTCCCCGGGAGCGCTTTTCGGAAACATTTTGCTCAAAGATCCGGAAAAGAAACGAAACACCTGTAGTGCCTTTGCCCGGACCGGAGGAGTTCAGAAGAGGGGTGATCTCACGTGTTCATAAGAAGAATGCTGAAAGTTGCGATTTTCGTCGTTCTTCTCACGCTCGCAGGAGTCTCTTCCTATTGTCTCTGGGTCGTCTCTACGGCTCGGGAGTACACGCTTTCCACCGTTCTTCCGGAAGTTCGGGAGAGATCCTACGCACTGTCGCCATGGGTCTTGACGCCTCGACAGACGGACATTCTGCTGAAGGTGGAGGATCCGAATTTCTTCGGTCACGGAGGCGTCGATTTTCTTACGCCCGGCGCGGGAATCACAACCATCACCCAATCGCTCGTGAAAGGGCTTTATTTCGACGCGTTCAAGCCGGGTGTGGCGAAACTGAAGCAGACCGTGATTGCCGCTTTCGTTCTGGATCCCCTGATGTCCAAGGAGGAGCAGCTCCGTCTTTTTCTCAACACGATATATCTCGGGAACCAGGCGTGGGGATTCGCCCAGGCGTCGGAGGTCTACTTCGGCAAACCCTTTTCGGAACTCGAGGAGGAGGAATACATGGCGCTCGTGGCCATGATCATCGCCCCGACGGTGTTTGACCTGCGCGCTCACCCCGACCGCAACGCCGAACGGGTTGCCCGAATCAAGCGTCTTGTCGCCGGAGAATACGTTCCGCGAGGAGTGTGCGACCTGTACTACGGAAAGATCGCTCCGGAGGCACAGGAAGATCTGCCCCCGTTTTCGTACTTCTCGGGGTACTACGAGTGAGAACTGAATTTGTCAAGGAGGAAAGAGAATGGAGGAGCCCTTTCGTATTCTGCTCACCACGAGCGTCCTGGTTCTTCTGAGCATCCTGGCGAGCAAGGTCTCGGACCGCTTCGGCGTGCCCGTGGCGGTGGTGTTTCTCGCTTTGGGCATGCTCGCGGGGTCGGACGGTCTGGGAGGCATCTACTTCGACAATGCCGTGGCGGCGAACTTCGTGGGGACCCTCGCGCTGGCGTTCATCCTCTTCTCGGGAGGACTCGACACGAACTGGAGGGTCGTGCGCCCCGTGCTCGGGAGAGGCCTCGCTCTTTCCACCGTGGGAGTGGCGATCACGGCACTTCTGGTGGGACTGTTCACCTGGAGAGTGCTCGGATTTTCCTTCGGCGAAGGGCTGCTTCTGGGGTCGATCGTCTCTTCCACCGACGCGGCGGCGGTGTTCGGTGTGCTTCGTTCCCGCGGCGTGGGGCTTCGGGGGGAACTGAAGCCTCTTCTCGAGTTCGAGTCGGGCAGCAACGATCCCATGGCGGTGTTCATGACTCTCGGCGTGCTCGGTTTCCTGCAGCACGGCGGATTTTCCTGGACGTCCCTGGCGGGGTCCTTTGTCCTCAACATGGCCGGAGGCGTTCTGACGGGAGTCGCCCTCGGAGTCGTCTCGGGACGGGTCTTCAACAGGATTCGCCTCGACTATGAAGGACTCTATCCGACGCTGAGCATCGGGGTGGTGCTCTTCGTCTACGGGGTGAGCGAGTACGTTCACGCCAACGGATTTCTCGCGGTCTACGCCTGCGGTATGACCCTGGGCAACACGGATTTTCCGAACAAGCGCTATGTGCTGAAGTTTCACGATGGACTTGCCTGGCTCATGCAGATCGGCATGTTTCTCGTGCTCGGATTGCTGGTGTTCCCCTCCAGATTTCCCCAGGTGGTCGTTCCGGCGCTCCTTGTCGCAGGGTTTCTGATGTTTGCGGCCCGCCCGCTGGCGGTCTTCACCGCACTTCTGGGAAGCCGCTTCTCTCTGGCGGAACGGGCTCTCGTCGCCTGGACGGGATTGCGCGGCGCGGTTCCCATCGTGCTCGCCACGTTTCCGCTCATGGCGGGTTATGCCGGTTCGAGCAGCATTTTCCACATGGTTTTCTTCACGGTACTCGCGTCGGTGTTGCTCCAGGGAAAGACACTCATGTCTGCGGCGAGCCTGTTGGGAGTGGACGAACCCATGTCCGCCCGGCCGAAAAATCCTCTGGAATTCGAGCGGACGCCTCAGATGCAGGGAGACGTGCGTGAGTTCGAGATTCTGCCCAACATGGCTGCGGCGGGAAAAAGCATCGCCGAACTGGAGCTGCCCCGGGACGTGCTCATCCTCCTGATTCGGCGCAATGAAGGTTTCGTCGTTCCCAGGGGGCATACCCGCATAGCGCCCTACGATACCCTCATGGTGATGGCGGAGCCCGGCGGGCTTCGGGCCGCGAGGGAAATTCTGTTCGCACCGTCCGTCAGAGAGGCCCTTTCCGGGCATCCGAAGGAAGAACCCGCCGAAAAGACCAAAACAGAGGCGGAGGAGACGTTGCGCGTCCCCTGAGATTCGGAAAAGGGAGACATCCGGTGGAACATCGCAACGGTGCGCCGCCGGATGTCTCTTTGTTCCTTTGTTCCCTGTCTCGCTTCCTTCCTGCCCCACGTTCCGACGTTCCGGAAAACCTCCTGTCCCCTTCCTGCGGCGGATGTCCCTTTCAAAGGGGCATCCGCCGCAGGAAGGGTTCGGTACACGAACGTCGTGCACGACCTTTTTCAGAGGTGTTTCCTGTTGTTCAGGCTCATTTCGAAAGGAGCACCCGGAATCCTCCGTCGTCGCTTTCCTCCCAAGAAACGTCCCATCCCTGGCTCCGGGCGAAGCGGCTCACGTTTTCCCGGGATGTGACCGTGTCCACCAGGATCGTTCCCTCCCCGGCGGTACGTCCCGTCAGGGCTTTTCTCGTCTCCAGGACCGGCTGCGGGCAGGAGAGCCCCCGGGCGTCCACCTCGAAACGGTGTGCGCTTTCCTTGTGTGCTGTGTTCATCGCGTATTCGCCTCCTCTCCGAAATCGGCGTCTAGTCCAGGCGTTCCCGCATGAGGAAACCGGCGGCAAGGCAGAACACCAGTCCGATGGTCACCGCTGTCGGGCCGTAGGGAGAGGGCCCGGCGGCGGAGCTGGCGAGGGAGAAGTTGTGGGCGAACCCCGCCCCGACGAGCATGCCGAGGACAAAGACGCCTGCATCACCGTCTCCCTCTCCGCTCAGAATGAGCTGGCGCCCCGGGCAGCCTCCGGCGAGAGTGAAGGCGAGCCCCGCAAGCGTCATGCCGAGAAAGTTCCACAGATGGTTCGTGTGCGCCACCGGTTGTCCTTCAAGGCCTGGCTTGAACTGCCCGAGGGCGAGGTTTGTGGCGAAGGCAGCGAGGACGAAGGTGAGCACGCCGAAGAAGAGATGCCCATCCCGGAGCATGAAGAGGTCCCGCAGTGCTCCCACGGTGCAGAAGCGGCTTCGCTGCGCCAGCCACCCCACGGCGAGCCCTACTGCCAGGGAGACGGTGAGCAGAGCATGTTGCGACCCCGGGCCCTTTTCCGAGAAAAAGATGGGGCCGACGGGAGTCCCTTGTGCATCCCGACCGAAGAGCGGCGCCATCACGAGGAGAACCATGATGGCCACCGCCGCGAGAGGCATGAGATATCCGGCGGCATGAAGGTTTTTCGAATTCTTACCGAGGGAGAATCCCTTCCAGAGGAAGCCGATGCCGATGCCGATGCCTGCGGAGAGGCCCGCAATGCCTGCGATGGCAGTCCAATCGCCTCCGGCGAGGCGGAGATAGGCCCGCCAGGGGCAGCCGAGAAAGACCAGTGCGCCTACCATGGCGAAAAAGCCGAGAAAGAACCGCACCAGCGGTGACGAACCCGAGCGGGGGCGGAATTCCCGGAAGAGTAGTGCCGAGCCGAAGGCTCCGAGCACGAGTCCGGCGATTTCCGGACGGAGATATTGCACCACCGCAGCCCTGTGCAGCCCGAGGGCACCGGAGATGTCCCGGGTGAAACAGGCCACGCAGATTCCCATGTTGCCCGGATTTCCCCACGTGACGAGAAGCGCCGCGAGCACTCCCGCAACTCCTCCGGCGAGGACGGGGCCGAGACGGGAAAGAAGCAGCTTGTCCAAAGAACGCATGATCGTCCACCTTTCTGTCCGGTGTTGTCTGTTGTGTTGTTCCACCGCCGGAATCGGAAGCCTGAGAGGGCGCCTCGTCGCCCTTGTGCGAGGTCGTTTTCCGGTGTGGAAGCGGAGTCGCCGGAAGGGCGATTCCATGTTCTCGAACGGAGAAGACCCAGTGCTGTTTTCGAGTTTTTTTCAGAATATGCCGGAGCTGTTTCCCCCTTTCGCTTCCGAATCCCGCCTGCACGGCCGATTTTCCCGGAAAATGCATAAACAAAAGACATAAAGAGTATAACTCCTGAAGCTCTTCGAGAGCTTCCGAGCATGTGCCGTTCGCGTCATCCTCGCCGCTTTGCGCGGTGAAGGTGCGGGGGTTCCGGTGATGTCCGGCCTGCCTCGAAGCTCGCACGGTGAAGCGGTGGTGTTTTCGGAACTCTTGCGGACGTGGGTGTTTGCCCGAAGGGGAGGTGTGACGGTTTCGCCGGAGAGTTTTTCTGCAAACATTTCCACACTGAGGTAAAATTGTTGCACTCAGGTAAAATCCGCACGACAGGGGGAATGGGTTGTGCTGGACCAGGTGGATCTCAAAAAGAAACTGGATCGAAAAACCTACAAGGAGACCGCGCCTGCTTTGCGACTTCGGCTTGCGGAACTGCAGCGGGAGGTGAAGGAGGCGGGCATGCCCGTCGTAGTGGTTTTCGAGGGATGGGAGACCTCGGGCAAAGGAACGGTGCTCAATCAACTTCTTCAGCCTCTCGACCCGAGAGGCTTCCGTGTGGAGAATGTCGGGCGTCCTGGAGAAGACGAGCGGTTCCGTCCTTTTTTCTGGGCTTTCTGGCGCAGAACTCCCGCGAACGGTCGTATCGCCTTCTTCAATCGGAGCTGGTACCGTCGCGTTCTGGACGACCGGCTCACCGAAGCGCTTTCGCCGCATCGCCTCGACGAGGCGTTTCAGGAGAGCCTTGAGTTCGAGCGCCAACTGACCCAGGAAGGAGCGTTGCTCGTCAAGTTCTTTCTCCACATCTCGAAGAAGGAACAGAGAAAGCGTCTCAAGGCCCTTGAGGCGGACGAGGCGACAAGCTGGCGCGTCACGAAGGAGGATTGGGAGCGGCACGAACGCTACGACGAGATGGCGGGGTATGTGGAGGAGATGCTGCTCCGCACCGATCGTGGGGAGGCTCCCTGGACACTCGTGGAATCCCATGACCGGGAATATGCGGAGGTGAAGATTCTCGCCACGCTGGTGAAGGCTCTGGAGGAGCGGCTTGCCGCGTCGAGGGCGGATGCCTCTGAAAAAAAACATCTCCCTGACCCCGTTTCGCTTCCGCGGGAGACCCCTGCGTCTGTCGCGGAGGGAGACGAAGCGGACCTTTCCGGAGGAGACGCGCTCCGGAAGGAAATGGACGACGTGCTCCGCCCCACTGTGCTCGGCCGGGTGGACCTGTCGAGGAACATCTCCTTCGAGGAATACAAAAAACAACTTCCCCGGCTTCAGGATCGTTTTCGAGAGATTCAATACGCGCTGTACCGCGAACGAATTCCCGTGGTGGTCCTCTTCGAGGGATGGGACGCGGCGGGCAAAGGAGGGTGCATCAAGCGCCTTACCTCGCGCCTGGACCCAAGGGGTTACGAAGTGAATCCCGTGGCGGCTCCGAACGACATCGAGCGGGCCCATCACTACCTCTGGCGTTTCTGGACCGCCTTCCCCAAGGCCGGACACGTGGCCATCTTCGACCGAAGCTGGTACGGGCGTGTTCTGGTGGAGCGCGTGGAGAGATTTTGCTCCGAGGATGCCTGGCGGAGAGCCTACGGGGAGATCAATGAAATGGAGAATCAATGGAGTCGGTTCGGTACAGTGGTGATCAAGTTCTGGCTCCACATCGACCGGGAGGAGCAGCTCCGGCGTTTCACCGAGCGGAGCGAAACCCCCGAAAAAATGTGGAAGATCACCGAAGAGGACTGGCGGAACCGGGAGAAGTGGCCCCTCTACGAAAAAGCCGTGGAGGAGATGCTCTGGAGGACCAGCACTCCCTGTGCTCCCTGGACGGTTGTGGAGGCGAACTCCAAGGAATACGCCCGGATCAAAGTGCTCAAAACCGTTGTCGCCGCGACGGAAGCAGCGCTGGAGGAACGGCGAATCCCCGGCGGCGCTTGACGGCCCCCGGAACTTATGTCCGCGTTTGTTCTGCTGGCGAGGAAAACGGGACATTTTTCGTTCTCTGGAGCGGCAGTCTTCAATGCGCCCCTCCCGTAGGGGCCTTGCCTGCAACACAACTGTGCCGCAACTGGAACGTGACAGGTCGGCGAAAAGCCTTCAGGATGGGGCGCAGGTCGTGCGGAAACCATCCCGAGGGAGGAAGAATACCCGTGAACAGTGCAGAAAGGGAAACGAAAGCGAAGCATGAGGAAACGGAGCGAGTCGCGGTGATGTCGCCTTCGGAAGAAGTGACGCGCCTCCGGGAAGCGGAGGAGGAACGCCTTACGCGGTACTCGGGAACTATCCTCGACTGGGTCTGATTTTCCCGAGGTCTTGATTCTTTTGGGTTGATGTCATTTTGGATTCATGCGGGGAGCACAAAAGAGGCTTTTCTGACTCCTCGAAGACTCTCTTTACTTTTTTCGATGGCCGAAGTATGATTGCTGCCGTTCGCATCATAATATCAGGTTTTTCATCGGGAGGATGGTCAGTTATGGGAAAAAGGCTTTTTGCGGCAGTGTTGGCGTGTCTGTTGGTGTTGTCCGGAGTTGCCTTTGCGGGAGTGCAGGATTTTGAACTCGTGAACGCAACGGGTGTGGACATCTACGAAGTGTACGTGTCTTCGGTGAAGACGAATTCCTGGGAAGAGGACATTTTGGGTGTGGATGTTCTTGAGGACGGCGACAGTGTCACGATCAATTTCACGGGGCACGAAGGATGCAAATGGGACCTCATGGTCAAGGATTCGGACGGAAATTCCCTGACCTGGGAAAACCTCAATCTTTGCGACATCTCCGTCGTGACGCTCCATTGGGATGGTTCCAAGGCGTGGGCGGATCTGGAATAACTTCGGAGAGATGCATTCACCGGACCGGAGAACGAAAACGGCTCGGAGCGAAGACAGCACGAAGCAAAGGGGAGGCCGGAATGTTTCCGGCCTCCCCTTTGCTTCGTGCTGTCCGTGTCGTGACATGACACGACACGAATAAGGACGCTATTGCTTCAGTGGCTTATGGCAGAACCACCAGTCGAAGTTCTCGTAGAGCTTGACCCGCTCCGCTGCGGTGGCGACATCCGCTGCGGGAGGGACGATCACATGATCCTTGATCAGTTCGTTGTTCGGCCAGTTCGCGGGAAGAGCCCCCTCCTGTTCGTCCGAGACCTGGAGTGCCCGGACGGCTCGGACCACTTCGTCGATATTGCGTCCGATTTCCTGAGGGTAGTAGAGGACGAGGCGAACCTTGCCCTCGGGATCTCCGACAAAAACGGCCCGGACGGTGTTGGACCCTTTTCCGGGATGGAGCATGCCCAATTTCTGTGCGAGCGTCTCCGTGCCGGCCACGATGGGGTAGGTGATCTCCACACCGAGAGTTTCTTTGATCCACTGGACCCATTTGATGTGGGAGAACACCTGATCGATGGACATGCCGATGAGTTTGCAGCCCAGTGCGTCGAAATCGGCGATTCGCTTCTGGAAACCCACGAATTCGGTGGTGCAGACAGGGGTGAAATCTGCGGGATGACTGAAGAGGACGAACCAGGACCCCTTGAGATCACCGGGGATGTTCATCGGACCGTGGGTGGTGTTCACGTCGAGCTCGGGGAAGGCATCACCGAGAAGGGGCATACAAAGGCATTTCTGCTGTTCCATGTCTACACGACCTCCTTGAACGATTTGTGGTGTGTGCGGCCCCTTGTTTCCGCAAGGAGCCTGAATGGCTGAACGTGTGTTAGTATACTCGAACTTAAAATGATGTCAAGAGGAAATTCTTTTTGAAATCAAACACGAGAAGCGTGTCCGCTCCCAAGTGAGGAGACGGCGCTGGAAAAGAGCTGAAGAAAAGGATATGCGAAAAAAAGCGGACGCTCATCTCTCTTGGAGAAGAGCGCCCGCGGGACGCGCTGCGGGAAGTCGCATGTTTTTTCGAAGCGTGCACACGGCAATTCCCGCCGTGTCGGTCGTTGCGGTTCCTATGGTGGATACCTCAGGGTCTTTTCAAATCCCCTGGCGGCGGTATTCGCTGGGGCTTTTGCCGCAGGTTTGCTTGAAGAGGGTGCTGAAGTAGGCGATGTTGCCGTACCCCACCTGGAGAGCCACGTCCCGGACACTCATGCCCTGTCCGAGAAGTGCTTTGGCACGTTCCATGCGGATTTCCTTCACCACGTCCACGAAACGTCTCCGGAGGACCTTCTGGAAAAGACGGCTCAGATGACTCACGCTCACGTGGACATGACGCGCCACACCTTCGAGGGTCACCTCGTCGTAGTGCTCTCGGATGAAGGCCATGGCCTGGGAAATGACAAGGGCACCTCCGTCCTGGGCGCTCTCCCGCACACCCCAGGCGCCTTCCAGGGACTGGACGAGGATGGGATGGAGCCCCATGAAGTTGTTCGCGCCCAGGATGTTCAGCATCTGACGGCGTGCCCAGGCCTTGACGGTGTTCAGGTCGCATCGGAGTTCCAGAAGGACCGTGCAGATCTGCCCGAGGAGGCCGAGAACGAGCATTTTGGACAGCTCGACGTCATTCCAGACGGAGCGTTCCATGAGCCGGACGAGGGTGTCTCTTCCCGAGGCCATGAGATCCATACGGCCGTTGCGGAAGGCTTCCACGATGTCGTCCCGGATTTCCTGCCATTCCACATCCTCGCGGCCCGCGCCTTCGTCCGGAAGGAATTGGGGTTCGTCCACCCAGACCACCCGACCCGTTCCGCCGAGGAGACTTTCCTCAAGGGCTTCTTCGAGGGATGACATGGTGCTTCCCATGTCCTTGAGGGCACTTACGGTTCCCCCGAAAACCACGTTTCCCTGGATGTCGTTCGCCGCCAGCACCTCGAGGATCCGGGCGGCGAGTTCCTCCGCATGGGGCGCCCGGGAGACGGGAACGAGAAAGAGAATCATGGAGCGTCGCCAGGGGATGACGATGGTGTCCGCGAAGGAGCGTGCGGCAGCTTCGAGGAACTGGACCATGCTCAGATTGTTGCTCTTCAGTTCTTCGAGAGTCACCACGCCCATGGCATGGCATGCCTCGGCGGGAGGAAGTCCCAGCTCCTGGGCGATTCCCTCCAGCGATTCCGGGTCGGTACCGCCGGAGATGAGGTCCGCGACGACAGCCATGGCAAGCGGTCCCCGGTTTTCCCGCACGAAGGTCTGGATGCGCTGGAACCGTTCCTCCTCTTCGCTCTGCCTGCCCAGTTGTTCCAGCACTTTTTGCAGTGCTCCGTAGAGTGTCTTGGGAGAGACGGGTTTCACCAGAAAGGAGGAAACGCCGAGTCCCATGGCGCGACGGGCATATTCGAACACGTCGTAGGCGGTGAGCACAAGAACCTTCGCCCCGAATCCCTGTTCTCTGAGTTTTTCCAGCGCCGACAGGCCATCTCCGCCGGGAATGCGGATGTCGAGGAGAACGATGTGGGGATCCCACTCCATGGCGGTTTCGCAGAACTCCATCGCGTTGGCGCAGGTACGTGTTTCGTTCGGGAAAGGAGCTTCCCGGAGAAAGCGGGAGAGGGCTTCTCTTTCCAGGGGCTCGTCCTCGACGATGAGAATGCGCCAGCTCATGAGACGAGAACTCCTTCCCGAGCCGGAAGCGCGATGCGTACGGATGTTCCCTTCCCCGGGGCACTTTCAACCCGGAGGCGGGCGATTTCCCCATAGTGGAGTTTGAGCCGCTCCTGGACGTTTTCGAGCCCGACACCTTCCTCGATCGAGGAGGGCGTGCAGCCCACACCGTTGTCGGTGACTTCCACAACGAGGTGTTTCTTGTCCACCCAGCAGGAAATGCGCACCTCTCCCCCCTGGGGAAGGGGTTCGATACCGTGGATGATGGCGTTCTCCACGATGGGTTGGAGGAACATGAAGGGCACGAGAAGTTCTTCCGAGCCGTGGAGTGCTTCCACGTGGCTTCGGAGGCGCTCGCCGAAACGGACCTGATAGATCTCAAGGTAGCGTCGGATGCAGTCCAGTTCCATGCCCAGGGGGACGAGTTCCCCCTGGGACTGTTTGCGGAGCACGTAGCGGAGATATTCGGCGAACTGGAGCGTGAGATCCTGCGTCCGGGGGGCTTCCTCGAAGAAAGCGAGTCGGGCGATGCTGTTCAGGGTATTGAACATGAAGTGGGGGTTCAACTGGCTTCGGAGAGCCCGTACCTGGGCGAGCTTGAGGTTGCGCTCGAGAGCTTCCTTGTTGCGCTGTTCATGGATGAGCGTGATGCCCCGCTGGAGAAGGCGCCGTTCGGTCAGGTGCCGTTCGCAGAGCCCGACAATGTGGGATGCCACGAGGTGCAGCAGGTCCATGGCGTCTCGAATGGCCTGTTCGTTCACCACCGAAACGGAGAGAAAATTCTCGATGAGCGCCTCCTGGTCCCTGCCCCGGGCGAAGGGCCACTCTTTGTCGGCGATCTCCTCCACCTCGGTGCGGGAATATTTCTTGAGCAGAACCTGGCCGCAGAGGAGGATCCCCACCATGCGTCCCTCCACGATGATGGGGCTCGCCATGTCCAGAAGGCCGTTGCGGCAGCGATAGGCGAAGCTGTGCCCCGCCTCCAGTGATCTGCGTCCGCCGTCGGCGTCGCTCTCCCAGCAACGGGCCCTGCCTTCGGAGAAGGTGCGCACCTTGAGGCAGAAACTCGAAAAGTTGCTCGGGCTTGTCACGGGTTTGCCGTCGTTGGTGGTGATGATCGCTCCCACGCGCATGATCTTGGCAAAACGATCCTGAATCTCCTGCAGACGGGCGATTTCCGCAACCTGTTCCCACCAGGCGAGACTGCCGTGCTGCATGGACATCTCCTCCTTTCCCGGAGAAAAGGCCGAGGCTTTCCGGAGCGGATCGAATTCCTCCGGAAGGGTGTCTTCCTCCGGAGAAACGCATCCCTCGATGTGGCGGGTGCACTGGAGACACTCTTCCGAAGCGGGGGATTCCGCCTCGGGAGCCTCCAGTGCATTCGGCCAGAAATGTCGGTTCGTCTCGGAAAGGACGTTTTTTTTCATCGCGATGCCTCCGGCGTGTACAGGGTCAGGCGTTCTTCGAGGAGGGGGCGCAACGCCTCGACGAGCATTTCGTCCTTCTCCTCGGGGAAACGAAGCGTCATGGTGTCCACGTGCTCCTCTCCTTTATAGACCAGAATTTCATCCTCCAGGACATCCACGAGATAGCCCCCGGAAAGGATGTCCCGCTCCAGCACCTTTTCCTCCGCGGAAGGACTCTCCAGAATGACCACATCCGCGCCTTCGTGGATGAAACCCTCTTGGAGAATGTGTTCGCTCCGGTGCTCCATCAGCCCCAGATCCACCGAGGGGTGCCGGAGCAGGAGCCTGAGCGCATCCCCCGCCGTTCGGGGGCGACAGAGCGGCTGTCCGTCGAGGAAGAATCCTTCGGGACCGGCGAAGCCGAGGTGCTGTGCCGCTACGGAGGGACAGGAGACTCTCTCCCGGATTCCCCGGAGCTCCGAAAGAAGAAGCGCCCTGAAGGTCGGAGAGAATCGGTTCCCCGCGATGAGGGGGATTCGTCGTGTGCCTTTGCCGTTGCCGAACATGTCGCCTTGAGGGCAGAGGTGCTCCAGGATCGCTCCCGCTGCCTCGGGAGGAACGTTGCTCACACCGGGGTGCGCTTGCGCGACGGCGAAGGGGCCTTCCTTCCAGGAGATGCCAGGGTTGCGAGAGATGCAGTCCAGAACGAGCGGGGTGCTTCCGAAGAAACTTCCGAGGGCCTCCGCGAGGAGAATGTTGTCCATGTGCACCAGAGAAAGCACGTCCGTCTTGCCCATGCGGGCCGCCACGCAGGCGCCTCCGGCGAGGATCATGCGCAGGACGGTTTCTTCGGTTCCTTCGGGCGACGCCGTTTGCGACGCCGAGGGAAACCCGCATTCTGCGGCGAAAGCGGCGAGTCTGTCGGGACGGGAAAGAAGAGCCAGATCGGGCACGATGTCCGTGGAGAAATGTTCTCCCGCGAGGCGGAGCTGGCGGCTTCCGTAGCCGAGAAGAAACGCATCCTCCGGAGGAAGCCGTCGAAAGGGGATCCGGCGCTTTTTCGCTTCGGCGAAGAGAGACAGGGAGAAGGGGGTACAGGTGCCGGAATTCGAGACGTGCGCCAGGGTATGTTGCAACTGCTCCTCTCCGGGAAAGGCCGTTCCCTCGGCAAGGGAAGTAAGCCATTCCGCGGCGAGGTCCGCGAAGGGCCGAACATCGAGGCCAGGAAAGTGCTCCACCGCCACGATGACATGTTCTTCCCGAAGGAGCACTGCGGGAGGTGCGAGGGGGAGCCCACGTCCGAGTCGACACATCTCCCTCAGGAGAGCTCCGAAAAGTTCCTCCGAAGTTTGGGGAAAGATCTCCCCAAGTCCTGGAAAGAGGCGGAGCAGGGGTTCACTGTGTGCCAGGGTGCCGAGAGTGTGGACGAGGTCGTTTCCTCCGGAGGGGTACCGCCCTCTTTCGAAAAAACACACCGCGCACTCGTGGGGAACGAACAGATTGGGGCCGTCGAAATCCATGAAACGGGAGAATCGAAACGGGGACATGGCACACCTCCTCGCGGAATGACTCGAATTCGCGCCCGGGGACGAGCGCGCTCCGCAGGCTTGAAATACCCTCGGCATTTTTGTGGGAATTTTTTCTGCCCCTCTAGTCTACCTCATGAATCCCTCTTTGAGAGGAGGCACAAAGGGGATAAGATGGCGCTGGGACACATGTTCCGAAAAGGGTTGTCGGATTTGGCAGAAAGACCGCGAGGCGGCCTTGGGAAAAGCGGAAATGGTGTGAGAGCGGCTTGCGCAGAGGCGGCACAGGGGCGGGAAACGAGGAGCGGAGAAAATTTTCGGGAAGAGAGACGGTAAAGAGTCCGCGATGGAAAAACACAGTGGAACGGAAGGAGCGATGTGCGGTGGATGGCGACGTGTCGCGTTTTTCCGGCAAGAATGTCTCCGGGGAGAGCGAGGCCGAGTCGGAGGCGGTATCTTCGGAAGCACTGGTGCGGTGGATGGCTGCGGGCGGAAATCCCTCGGAGGGCACGTGCGCTCCCGCCGACGGGGGAAACGCCGACGGAGAGCCGGGAGCTTCTCCGCCGCAACGGCCCTCCTTTCTCGAAAACTTCGGAAAAAACGTCTTTATGGGCATTCTCGTTTTTCTGCCTCTGGTGGTTCTTCTTTTCATCGTCAGATTTCTTCTGGAGACCACGCTTCAGATCGGTGGTGCTCTTTTCGGAAAGACCCAGTCTCTGGAAGCCACGGTGGGCATACTTCTCGGCATCGTGTTCTTTCTTGCCTATGCGGGGCACAAGTTTCGTTCCAGGGAAAAATGGCTTCTCACGTACATGGAAAAGCTCATCCTCTCCGTGCCGTTTCTCGGCTCGTGGTACGGCATCCTGAAGGATCTCATCGGCTCCTTCAGCGGCGCCTCCCAGGACGAGAAATACCTGGGTGTGGTGCAGGTTCCCTTCGGCAAGGCGCATGTCCTCGGTTTCGTCACGAGGAAAGCGGAGGGGAAGGACGGCGACACGGATCTCACCGTCTTCGTTCCCACGTCACCCAATCCGACATCGGGACTTGTCTTTTTTTTCAAGGAACGGGATGTGGTCTACACGAATCTGACTCCGGAGGATGCCTTTACCAGGATCATTTCTCTGGGAATCAAGGCATGAGCCTTCGGGAGCAGTCGAAAGGAGAGCGTTCATTTTGAGCGAGACAGTGCAGGAAAGAGCAGCGAGGCTTCAACAGGAATCCATGATCGTCGATGCCCATTTCGACCTCGCCATGGATCTCCTCTACAAGTGGGAGCGGGGAAAGAAACATCCTCTCCTTCCCTGGCTGGAACAGTTTCGGAAGGGGAGATTCGGTCTCGTCGTGTCCTCGCTCTTCGTGAGCGGTTCCTTCCTTCCGGAAATGGGCCTTCGGCGGGCACTGGATCAGTTGGCGGTGCTGGTTCGCGAGATCCGCAACACGGAAGGCATCGCGCTCTGCAAGACCATGGGGGATATCGAAAGGGCACGCCGGGAGGGTGAGGTCGGTATTCTCCTCTCCTTTGAAGGGCTCGATCCCATCGGCAACGACCTTAACCTTCTCGACATCTTCCACGACCTGGGTGTGCGCGCCGCCGGAATCGTCTGGAGCAGAAGAAACTATGCCGGTGACGGTTGTTTCTTCTCGCCGAAGCGCGAGGGAAAGAAGGGCGGACTCACTCCTTTCGGTGTGGAGGCGGTGCAGCGTGCCCAGGAGTTGGGCATGGTCATCGACGTGAGTCACCTCAACGACGAGGGGTTCTGGGACGTGATGGACATCGCGAAAGGGCCTCTCATCGCCTCCCATTCCAATTGCCGGAGTCTTGCCCATACCATGCGGAACCTCACGGACGAACAGATTCGTGCTCTCGCGGAGAAGGGCGGCGTGATGGGGATGAACGCCATCAGCTGTTTCGTTCGGGAGGATCATGAGACGCGCCGGGCGACTCCGGAAGATCTGGCTGCCCACGTGGAGCACATCGCCAATCTCGTCGGTGTTGATCATGTGGGATTGGGATTCGATTTCTGCGACGGTTTCGAGAACTACCTCACTCTGGAGGATGACATCAAGACCTACGATGTGATCGCCGGTCACGAAAACGTGTGTGACTTCACGGTGGCTCTTCTGGAGCGCGGTTTCAACGACGAGGAGATGCGAAAAATCCTGGGCGGAAATTTTCTCCGCGTCTTCGGTTCCTGGCTGGGGAAATAACGCCGGTTCGTCCGGAGAGATGGAGAAAAAGGGGAACGGGAGCTTGCAAGGCTCCCGTTCCCCTCTTGCTGTTCTTTTCCGGTTTTGCGACTGGTTCTCTCCCCGGTGATGCTTCCCGTGGAGGAGAGGGTATTCCCATCGAGAGGCAGGGTGGGAGGTCTCAGTTCTTTCCCGGGGCGGAAAGGGTGGAGAAAACCGCCTGGTTGAAGTGCTTCCGGAAGGGAAACAAACCGAAGGCGCCTCCGGTGTGCAGGAAAAGCACAGGCTCGTCCTTTGGAAAACGTCCTGCAGCGATCTCTCGGGAGAGACCGTAGAAAGCCTTCCCCGTGTAGACCGGATCGAGAAGCTGTTCCTCCGTGGCGGCGGCGGTGGCGATGAAACGGAGTTGTTCGGGCGTGGTCGTCCCGTACCCCTCGCCGAGGTAGTCGTCGAGAACGGTGAGAGTTTCCCGGGGCAGTGTGCCAAGGTCGGGGAAATCGGTCTTCCGAAGCTCCTCCAGAAGGTGTTGTACCGTTTCCAGGACCTGTTGCCGCGGATAGGCCACGCTGATGGCGGTGATCCTCCAGGGGAGCTTATGGAGGAGGACTCCCGCGACGAGGCCGGCGAGCGTGCCTCCGGAACCCACGGCAGTGACCAGATGGCGGGGGCTGGATGGCAGTGCCGCCACCTGGGGGATCATTTCCGTCACGGCGTCCACGTAGCCGAGGCACCCCAGGGAATTCGAGGCGCCGAGGGGAATGATGTAGGCGCGTTTGCCCTGTTCCTCGTATTCCCGGGCGAGGCGTTCCATGGTGCTGTCCCGTTCGTGTCCCTTTTCCTCCGGAAGGAACGTGATTCGGGCGTTGAAGAGAAGATCCAGGAAGAGATTTCCCTCGGGGATCTCTTCCGGTGTGCCGTTCAGGACGAGATGACTCGAAAGTCCCAGGCGTGCCGCCACGGCGGCGGTTGCCCTGGCGTGGTTGGACTGTATGCCCCCGCAGGTGATGAGCACTTGTGCGCCCTTGTCCAGGGCGTCGGCCACGCAGTATTCCAGTTTGCGGATCTTGTTGCCGGAAACTCCTCCGCCCGTGAGATCGTCGCGCTTGATGTAGATGTCGGGGCCGCCGATCAGCCTGGAAAGGCGTGGCAGCAGTTCGACGGGTGTGGGTTTTTTTGCGAGATCGAGTTTTTTCCGCTGAGTTGCCTTCATGAGCATCTCCTCCTCCTGGATGATGGAATCGACGTTGCGATCGTTGCAGCGTGATGGATCGTCGCTCTCCATGTTTCCTCCATGATACTACTTCGCCTGTCGAAAAGACGTGTGACGGAAGAATTCTTCCACCTCGCACCTTCGTGAAGTGGAACACCGGTTCATGAATGCTTTTGAAAAGAACGCGTGAGAATTTTTCCTGAAAGGCTATTCCAGTGGAGATTGTGAATCAAATCGTCATTGTTCTCGAAACAGGATCTGTTTGACATCTCGTTTTGTCGATAGTGCATGGCTGAAACATCACATGCTACAGGATACAAAGAGAGTGAATCACCGTTCCCGCAAGGAATGGTGATGACCATTCACTTGACAGGGACGGCTGAAATAGAGCATAGTGCTACAGTTACGTGTCGCTCCTTTCGAAGAGTGCGTAGCTCCTTGAATTGAACTGAAAATTCACGGCAATTATTTCAGCAGTGCAAAGGAGGCGAAAACATGACGATGGCGCGAAGGGGAGAATGGGTGCAGATCCGCCGCGTCGTGTTGCCCGCAGGTGCTCGGGCGCCCCAGGTTCCCGAGGACACGGCGGCGGTTCCCCTGGAATTGAAAGTGAAGGGGTTTCTCGTGGAAGAGACGGCCCGCTGCGGCGAAACGGCGACGGTGCGCACTTCCCTCGGAAGAGAGCACCGGGGAGTTCTCGTCGCCGTCGATCCTCCCTACGACGTGGGCTTCGGCCCGCCTTCAAAGGCGCTGCTGGGGATCGGAGAGGAGCTTCGAGGGATGCTTCGAGGAAAGGTGGAACGGCCATGACCGGGGACTATGGCGCCGTGATGGCCCGACGTGGCGAGATCATGCGCAAGTCCGTCGGCATCGACTACGAGCGCTTTTCCCGGGGGCGGCTCGCCTTCGACTACGAGGGGATGATGTGCGAGACCGGCTATTCCCTTGACGAAGTGGAGGCGATCCAGCGGGAGAGCAACGTGGGCAACACGCCGCTTCTCGAACTGAAGAATCTCACCCGCCTGGTGCGGACCCTCTCGGAACCGGGCAAGGGAGCGCGGCTCTTCGTGAAGGATGAGGCGAATAATCCCGCCCGTTCCTTCAAGGACCGCAGGGCCTCGCTTTCGGTGTTCCACGCGGAGCACAACGGATACAAGGGTGTGGTGGCCGCCACGAGTGGTAACTACGGCGCCGCCGTGGCGAGCCAGGCGGCGAGGAAGAACCTGGGCTGCATCATCGTCCAGGAGGTCTTCGATTCAAAAGGATTCGAACAACCCGAGATAGCCGAGAAGGGGCGGGCCTGCGAGGCTTACGGCGCGGAGGTTCTCCAGCTCTCCGTGGGGCCGGAGCTGTTTTACGTCTTCCTCCTCGTTCTGGAGGAGACGGCCTTCTTCAATGCTTCCCTCTACACCCCCTTTTCCATCGCCGGTATCGAGACGCTGGGGACGGAGATCGCGGAGCAGACCAGACGCCTTACGGGAAGGGATCCCGATGTGGTGGTGAGCACTCATGCCGGAGGCGGCATCACCACCGGTACTGCCCGGGGGCTTCTCAAGGCCGGATGTTCGGCCACGCGCATCGTGGGAGCCAGTGTGAATCTCCAGGGACTCCACATGGCTTCGGACAGAGATTTCAACCGTAAATCCTTCACCACGGGGCACACGGGGTTCGGCATTCCCTTCGCGGTGTGGCCGGATCGTTCCGATGTCCCCAGGAACGCCGCCCGGGTACTCCGTTATCTGGACGATTACGTGACGGTTACCCAGGGGGCGGTTTTCTACATGACCGAGGCGTTGGCGCAGCTCGAAGGTCTCGAACGGGGCCCTGCGGGCAACACCTCTCTCACCGCCGCCTTCGCGCTCGCACAAACGCTGCCGGAGGAGGCGGTGGTGGTGGTGAACGAGACGGAGTACACCGGCGCCGGAAAGCATCCTTACGCTCAGCTCGCCTTTGCGGAGCGCATGGGCGTGGAGGTGCGTCGGGGCGATCCCGAAGAGGAGCGTCCCGGTTCGGTGATCGTCATCCCCGAACAACCCCGGCAGATCCGCGTCGCTCCGGTTGATCTGAACCGTCTCCGCGCTTCCTATGTACGAAACGCCTGTGCAGCCCTGGGCGAGGACAAGACCGTCTCCGAAGAGGACGTGGCCTTTCTTTCCGAGGACACCCGCCTTTCGTCGGAGGAGGTCCGACGGGTGCTCCGGGAGAACGGCGTCTCGGTTGCGACGGCATAGAAGTGATGTCCGCCGGTTCCTGTTCCGGGCGGGGCCCCGCTCTCTTCCACCGGACTCGAGTGCGTGAGAAAAACCGATGCATCTCACGATGTTGTTCCGTTTCTGTTTTTCCCCTGTCGCTTTCCACTCTGCTGAAAAAATCGAGGAGGAATGAAGAATGAACTGGCGCCCGACGCGCCTCGAAGTGAACCTCAACAGCATTCGCACCAACTACACCCGCATCCGGAAACATGTGGGTGGTGCTCGAGTGATTGCCGTGGTGAAAGCCAATGCCTACAACGTCGGAGCTTTGCCGGCGGCGTGGGCGCTCCGGAGTGTCGGAGCGGACTTCTTCGCCGTGGCAACGCCGGATGAAGCGTTGTCGCTGCGTGATGGAGGCATCACCGATCCCGTGCTCGTTCTCGGTGCGTCTCCCTACGATGTGGCGGCGGAATACGTGCGGTCGGGCATTCGAGCCGCTCTCACGGACACGGCCATGCTCCATGTCCTTGCAGATGCGGCCAGGCAGAGTGGAAAGCCCGCCAGAGTGCATCTCAAGGTGGATACCGGCCTTGGGCGCATCGGTTTCCGGCCCGACGAAGCCCTGAGGGTCGTCGATGCTGTTCGAAGCCTCCCGGAGGTTGAATTGGAGGGAATTTTCACGCATTTTATCGCCTCCGACTCGGGAGATCTCACGGTCACGCATGAGCAATACCGGATTTTCGTCGATCTCCTGAAAACGATCGCCGCAAAGGGTATCTCCATCCCCATGCGGCATTGCTGCAATTCCGGAGGGACCCTCGAAACGCCCGAATACGCTCTTGATGCAGTTCGTCCGGGACACCTGCTCTTCGGTATGTATCCGACGCCGGAGGTCAAACGGGCCATTCCGCTCGAACCCTGCATGGAGTTCAAGACCGCCGTGGCGGCCCTTCGGGATCTGCCTCCCGGATCGGGCGTGAGCTACGGCAGCGCTTACGTCACGTCCGGACAGGAGCGTTTCGCCGTGCTGCCTCTGGGGTACGCCGACGGATACTACCGGGAACTCTACACCAAGGGCGTTGAGGTGCTCATCCGCGGGAAACGCTGTCCTGTGGCGGGAAAAATCTGCATGGATCAGACCATGGTGAACGTCTCCCACCTCGACGACGTGGTTGTGGGAGACGAGGTGGTTCTCGTCGGGCGGCAGGGGGAGGAAATGATCTCTCTTGAGGAGATGGCGCAGAAACTGGGAACACTCATCTGCGTGTTTCCCACGCTCCTCGGCGCCAGAGTTCCCCGGGTCTACAAGGACTGACGACGGCACGCTCTCTTCAGGGAGCGAAAATTCGTCGCGGAAGAAGGAGGAGATGCACACGATGCTGGGAATCATGCACACCAAGTTCTGGAATGTCCTTGGTTTTCTCCAGAAGATGGCCATGGTGATATCTTCCCTGGCGATCCTTTTCCTGGTGCTCTTTCAGGTGTTTCTCCGGTACGTCCTGGTGAAGCCCATCATGGGAGTGGAGGAAATCGCCACGATGACGGGATTTTGGCTTTATTTCATGGGTGCTTCCTGGGGTACGGCGGAGCGAACGCACATCAAGGCGGATGTCATGAGCGCCATCGTCAAGAATCCGAAAAAACTCATCTGGGTCAAGGTCTTTACGGCGTTTCTCTCGGTGGTTCTGGCGATCATGATGACCTTCTGGGGGTGGGAGTACGTCGTCTGGGGCTACACGAAGAAACAACTCTCCCACACGCTCATGATTCCCATGATCTATTCCCAGGTCAGCGTTTTCCTGGGGGCGATCCTCATGGTCTTCTATTTCTGCGTCGAGCTCGTCGACTATTTTCTCCAGGCCATAGGGAAAAAACCCCTCGATGTTCCGCCTCAGGACGATGTACCCGTTTCCGAAGCGGTCTGTCCTGCGGACACATCGAAGTAGAAAGGAGGAAAATCCGTGGTCATCGCCATCAACCTGGCAATTCTCATCGGTCTCATCGTCATCGGTCTGCCCGTTCCCCTGTGTTTCATGTCCGCCGCCATCTACATGGGATTCGTGTACAATTTCAGCTTCGGATTCCTCCTCCCTTCCGGGTACTACGCGTTGAATTCGCTCACGCTTCTTTCCGTGCCCTTCTTCATCATGGCCGGGGCTCTCATGTCCTCGTCGGGCATCGCCGAGCGACTCACCACCTTCGCTCAGGCCTTTCTCGGGCGTCTCCGGGGAGGAATGGGCGCCGCCACCATCGTGGCCTGCGCCATTTTCGGCGCCATTTCCGGAACCTGCTCCTCCGCGGTGGCCTGCATCGGTGGCATCATGATCCCCCGACTGGAGAAACTGGGCTATCCCCGGCAGTACAGCGTGGCCATGGTGGGATGTGCCTCCGTTCTCGGCCAGCTCATTCCGCCCAGCGTGCCCATGATCCTCTACGCCTGGGTGACCCAACAGTCCGTGGCGGCGTGCTTTCTCGCCACGGTCATTCCGGGCATTCTCACCACGATCTTCATGTGCGTGCTCAACTATTTCGAGGTCCGGAAGATGCCGAGCGTCCAGGTTGAGCCCCAGGTTTCCTTCGGACAGAAGATTGCCCAGATCGGACACGCGACGAAGCATGGCATCTGGAGCCTTCTCATGCCCGTGATCATTCTGGGAGGCATCTACGGGGGGATCACCACTCCCACAGAGTCCGCGGCCCTCGCCGTGGCCTATGCGATTCTCGTGGGATTCTTCATCCATCGGGAGCTTTCGACGAAAACCCTGTGGTCCGCGCTGGTCTCCTCCTCCACGACCACGGGAGTCTGCGTGCTCATGCTCTTCTTTGTTTCCATCCTCGCCAAGGTGTACACCATGCAGCAGATTCCCCAGCAATTGGCGAAATTCCTCATGACCATCTCCGACAACAAGATCGTGCTGCTCCTCATGGTGAACCTCTTCCTCATCATCATCGGCATGATGATGGACGATTTCAGCGGAACCATGCTCGCGGCGCCGCTCCTGCTGCCGCTCATGGTGCACATCGGGGTGCATCCCGTGCATTTCGCGGCGATTATGGGCACCAACCTGGGACTGGGGAACGTCACACCTCCCTGCGCGCCCATTCTGTACCTGGCGGGGCGCATCGGAGGCGCCTCGTTCGACCAGTATTTCGGATACGCCCTGAAATACATGCTCTTCGCCCAGGTTCCCGTGGTGCTTCTCACTACCTATTTCCCGGACCTGTCGTTGTTTCTGCCCAGGTTGCTCATGGGCATCAAGTAGAGAATGTCGCAGATATCCTTCTGCGAAAGAAGGGAGGGAGGAGCGGGAAAAAGCCTCTGAAAAAACGAGTCAGGCGGGAAACGAGAGGGAGGCCCCGATTTTTTTGGGAATTTCCCCGAAGAGAGTTCCGACGAGGGCAGATTGATCTTTGGAGTGCTTGAGCGAATCGGAGGAGGTGCCGAGGAAGATGAGGAAGTATCTGGCTTTGTTTCTCGTGGCGGTGCTGACGGTGTCTTTCGCTGCCGTGGCATGTGCGGCTCCGAAGTACCAGTTCAAGATGGGGCATCCAAATCCCGTGGACACCCCCTATGACCAGACGGCGCACAAATTCGCCGAACTCGTCAAGGAGAAGAGCAAGGGCGAGATCGAGATTTCCCTGTTTCCCAACAGTCAGCTCGGCGATTGGACGGAAACCTTCGAGCTGATCTCCCGCGGCACGGTGGAGATGGGATTCCAGATCGCCAACGCTGCCTACGACCCCAAGCTGAACTTCGCCTACTACATGCCTTATGTGGTGCGCGACCTCGAAGAGGGCAAGAAAGCCTATGCTCCCGGCGGCTGGGCCTACGACATCATCAAGGATCTCTGGGCCGAACACGGCATCAAGGCTCTTGCGGTCTATCCCATCGGCATGGCGGGGATCTCGCTTCGGGATGAACCGCCTTCTCCGGGTGATCCCAATGTCTCCAAGGGAATGAAGGTGCGTGTCATGCCCCTGCCCGCGTGCTCCATGACCTACGAGGCACTGGGCTACATCGCCACTCCGATCCCTTATGCCGAAACCTACAGCGCCATTCAGACGGGCATTGCCGACGGCCAGATGGGCGGACCTCCCTTCCAGGCCTGGTCCTTCCGGGATGTGAACAAGGTCTGGATTCAGTACAACGACTATTTCGAGCAGCATTGGATCGTCGTCAACGCCAAGATCTGGGACGCGCTCTCTCCCGAACTGCAGCAGGCTCTCCAGGAAGCCGCCACTGAGGCGTCGAACATCCGTTGGGGCCAAGTGCAGGACGAGGACCAGCACTATCGGGATGTGCTGGAGAAGGAGAACGGCTGGAAGATCGTCATGCTCTCCGATGCCGAACTGGAGGCTTGCGCAAACAAGGTCCGCGAGGTAGTGTGGCCCAAGCTGAAGGAAATGCTCGGCGAAGAACTCTACAACAAGATGACCGAATCGGTGAAAAAGCAGTAGCCGCAGGGTGCATTCTCTCCCGGCGGGAAAAGGCCGGCACGCTGGGGGGCGGGGGGATTTTCTCCCGTCCCCCATTTCGATAGACCTGCGGAAATGACGAGAAACGTGTTGCAGAATGGGGAGGAACGATCATGAAGCCACTGAATCTGGAGCACTGTTTGCGCACCGTCGAGGCCGACAAGGCGGTTCTCTGTTCCGCCGCCCGGGTGCCCTATTATCCCCTGGTTGTCAAGAAGGCTCGGGGGAGCTGGGTGGAGGACGCGGACGGCAACAGGTACATCGATTTTCTCGCCAGTGCCGCCGCGGTGAACGTGGGGCACTGCCATCCCAAGGTCGTCGAAGCGGTTCGAGAACAGGCTGAGGCGTTCATGTCCTATACGGCGGTGTACATGTATCACGAACCGCTCGTCTGCTTGAGCGAGACCCTCTGCCGCATCACGCCCGGGGATTTTCCCAAGCGGGTGATCTACGGTCTTTCCGGTTCCGACGCCAACGACGGTGCCATCAAGCTCGCCCGGTGGACCACGGGACGCTCGAAGATCGTTGCCTTTCAGCGCTCCTATCACGGCAGTACCTACGGAGCCCTTTCCCTCAGCTCATTGAGCCTTCCCATGCGGCGTCGCATGGGACCGTTCCTCCCCGAGGTGTACCACTTTCCCTATCCCGATACGTTCCGTCCGCCCTTTTCCGGCACGGATGAAGATATCGCCGACTACCATCTGGACCTGATCCGGAGAGCCTTTGCGGACTATATTCCCGGCGAGGAAGTGGCGGCGGTCATCATCGAGCCGATCCAGGGAGACGCAGGTATCCTCGTTCCGCCGGTTTCCTTCATGAAAGGGCTGCGGAGTCTCTGCGATGCCCACGGTATCCTTCTCATCGCCGAAGAAGTGCAACAGGGGTTTGGTCGCACGGGAAAGTGGTTCGGCATCGAGCACTTCGGCATCGTTCCCGACGCGGTGATCCTGGGAAAGGCCCTCGGATCGGGTCTTCCCCTGAGCGCCATCGTGGCCCGGGAGGACCTCATGGCGGATTGGGATGCCCCGGCGCATTGCTTCACCCATGCGGGAAACGCCGTGTGCTGTGCCGCTGCCTACGCTTCGGTGCAGGTCATCGAGGAAGAAGGACTCGTCGCCCGCTCCGAAGAGATGGGGAACTACCTGATGGAACGTTTCCGGGCGCTGCAGGACTCTTATCCGCTGATCGGCGACGTGCGGGGGAAAGGGCTTTCCATCGGCGTGGATCTGGTGAAAGACGGCAAGACCCGGGAGCGTCACGGAGAGGCCGCGGCGAAGATCTGCTACCAGGCATGGCAGAAAGGGCTGCTTCTCTCCTTTTTCAGTGGCTCGGTGCTTCGGATTCAGCCACCCCTGGTCATTACCCGGGAGGAAGCGGACCGGGCGCTCGAAATCATCGAAGAGGCCATGCGGGATTTTCTTGCGGGGCGCATTTCCGACGAGGTACTCAAGACCGTGAAAGGGTGGTAGGAATCCCTGTGTGCCCCGGCGGTGCGACCGGGACACACAGGCTACGAAATGCCCTCCGCCGAGATCTTTTAACGAAGGAGAACTTTCTTTGCAGTGTGCGGATGCCTCGGGACAACGGCTGAAGAAGGCACATCCAGGCGGAGGGTCGATGGGGCTGGGAACGTCTCCTTCGAGAAGAATGCGTTGACGGTTCCGCTCCCGGTCGGGATCGGGAAGAGGAACGGCCGAAAGGAGCGCCCTCGTGTAGGGATGGAGAGGCTCGGTATAGAGCGTCTCCGTGGGTGCGTGTTCGACGATCCTGCCGAGGTACATGACCGCCACGCGGTTCGAGATGTAGCGGACCATGCCGAGGTCATGGGAGATGAAAAGATAGGTCAGGTCGAGGCGCTCCTGGAGAGCGGCGAGGAGATTGACTACCTGTGCCTGGATGGACACGTCGAGGGCGGAGATTGGTTCGTCACAGACGAGGATGGAGGGATCCACGGCGAGAGCGCGGGCGATGCCGACGCGCTGACGTTGCCCTCCCGAGAACTCGTGAGCGTAACGGTCGGCGTGGTTTCTCCCCAGCCCTACCAGGGCGAGCAGTTCCAAAACACGTTCGGTTCTCTCCCTCCCGCGGTAGAGCCTGTGGATGTCGATTCCCTCGGCGACGATGTCTCCGACGGTCATGCGTGGATCCAGAGAAGCATAGGGATCCTGGAAGATCATCTGGGCCGATCGGACGAAATCTCTTCTGGCGGCTCCCGTCAGAGTGGCCGTGTTCTGTCCCCTGTACCGTACCGTGCCCTCCGTCGGCTCGTAGAGGCCGACGAGGGTCCTTCCTACCGTAGACTTTCCGCACCCCGATTCGCCGACGAGCCCGAGTGTTTCCCCCCGGTAAAGGGCCAGGTCGATGCCGTCCACGGCTTTGAGCGTTCCCAGCCCGGGAAGGAGGAAGTGTTTTTTTAGGGATTCTGCCTGAAGAAGAATGTCGTTCATTGCCGTTCCGCTCCTTCCGGGACGGTTTTTTGCCGGGATTCCGCCAGAGAATGGTGGAGCCAGCAGGAGGCGACCTGTCCGTTCGCTCTCTGTAGAGGTGGAGGCGGCAGCGTCGCACAGACCCGCATCGCTTTCGTGCAGCGTGCGAAAAAGGCGCATCCCTGGGGAGGCGAAAAAAGGTCCGGCGGTGTTCCCGCAATGGAGGCGAGCTTCGTTGCCCGGGTGGCGTCGATGCGAGGGATTGACGCGAGAAGTGCCTGCGTGTAGGGGTGAGCAGGATTGCGGAAAATGTCCCGGCATTCTCCCGTTTCGACGATCTGTCCCGCGTAGAAGACGGCGATTCGGTCGGCCATTTTCGCGACCACGCCGAGATCGTGGGTAATGAGGAGCACGGTTGTTCCGAGGCTTTTTCGGAGAGAAACCACAAGCTCCAGAATCTGGGCCTGAATGGTGACGTCGAGGGCCGTCGTCGGCTCGTCGGCGATGAGAAGCGAAGGCCGACAGGCGATGGCCATTGCGATGAGGACGCGTTGGCGCATTCCTCCGGAGAAGGCGTGCGGATACTGTCCGTAGCGGCGTTCCGCCTCGGGAATGTCCACGAGGCGGAGAATGTCGAGGGCCTGTCTTCTCCGCTCCTTCCCGGACAACGGTGTGTGTTGGGCGAGGATCTCCTCCACCTGTTGCCCGATGGACATCGTCGGATTGAGAGACGTCATGGGATCCTGAAAAACCATCCCGATTTCCCGCCCTCTGATGCGGTTCATCTCTCGTTCCGAAAGAGAAACCAGATCGGTGCCTTTGAAGAGGATCGAGCCGGACATCTTCCCCGGCGGCATGGGGATGAGTTTGAGGATGGACAGGGCCGTCACGCTTTTGCCGCAGCCCGATTCACCTACGATGGCCATGCATTCGCCGCGGTTGAGATGAAAGGAGATGTCCCGAACGGCCCGGACGGTACCCCCGTAGGTGGTGAAATCCACGCGAAGGTTTCTTACCGCCAACAGGCAGTCTTCCGAGGACGCCGTCGTCGTGAGGGGAGTGTGCATGGCGGTCATCGGAGCTTCGGGTCCAGGGCATCCCGCAGGCCGTCGCCGAAGAGGTTGAGTGAGAGCATCGTGAGGCTGATGACGACGGCGGGAATGAAGAGCTGAAACGGGGCGACGCGGAAATTCTGGGCGCCGTAGCGGGCGAGAAGCCCCCAGCTCGACTGGGGGGGCTGGATGCCCAAGCCGATATAGCTCAGAAACGCCTCGGTGAAGATCGCGTAGGGCACGGCCATCGTCAGGTCTGTAATGATAAGCCCCAGCGTGTTGGGAATCATGTGACGGAAGATGATGCGAAAATTCGAGGCGCCCAGCTTGCGGGCCGCCAGCACGTACTCCTGGTTTTTCAGGGAGAGAACCTGTCCGCGGACGAGCCGGGCGGATTTTATCCAGCCGATGATGACCATGGCTACGATGATGGACGGCATGCCCGGCTTGAGGACCACCATGAGAAGAATTGCGACGATCATGTAGGGGATGGCGTAGAGAATGTCGATGATGCGCATGATGATCATGTCCGTTTTGCCCCCTGCGTAGCCTGCGATGCCTCCGATGACGACGCCGAGGCAGGTATTGACGAAGGCCGCCACGAAACCGATGAGCAGAGAGACCCGGGCGCCCATCCAGGTTCTGGCCCAGAGATCCCTCCCGAGCGAGTCCGTGCCGAACCAGTGCTCCCGGTTCGGCGGTATGTCGATGCTCGAAGCGTCCGTGGCGGAGTACCCGTAGGGAACGAGGGCGGGACCGATCAGGGCCAGCAGGACGCAACAGGCGATGACGAGCATCGATGCGGTGGCGATACGGTTTTTGCGGAGTTTCCGCCACGCATCCTGCCAGAAGGTGAGGCTGGGGCGGTGAATCGCCTCCAGTTCTTCCGTATCGGCCACGATGGGTTCGAACAACTCGGGTGAGAGTGTCGGCTGCTCCTGGGGCATGTTCAGTTCCTCCTTCCGGTGAGCGCGATGCGGGGATCGATGATGCCGTAGAGGATGTCCACGACGAAATTCGCGGCGATGAGGAAAATGCCGTAGAAGGCCGTCAGGCCGAGAATGACGGTGTAGTCGAGGTTCTGGACTCCGAGAACGTAAAACTTCCCCATTCCGGGGATGGCATAGATCGATTCGATGACGAACGTGCCGGTGAGGATCGCCGCGGTGATCGGCCCCAGAACGGTCACGACGGGAAGGATGGCGTTGCGGAGCTGATGGCGCCACACGATTCTGAAGGTGGACAGCCCCTTGGCTCGTGCCGTGCGGATATAGTCCTGTCCCGTCACATCAAGCATGCTTGTCCTCATGATACGCGAGAGAAGCGCGATGGTGTAGAAGCTCAGGGCCAGCGTGGGCAGCACGGTATATCGGAATCCTCGCCAGAGGGCGACAGGAAACCAGCCCAGCTTGAGGCCGAAGAAATACTGGAGGAGCGAGCCCGTGATGAAATCCGGCAGGGAGATGCCGATGACGGCGATGACGATACAGAGGTATTCCAGCGGTTTTCCCCGGTTGAGCCCGGCGATGACACCGAGGGAGATCCCCACGAGGGAGGCGAAAAGGATCGTTCTGATCCCCAGGTCCGCCGAATAGGGAAACGAATCGGCGATGATTTTACTGACGGGCATGTTCTGATATTTCAGGGAAAAGCCGAGATCTCCCCGAAGAAGATTGCCGATATACCGGAAATATTGCATGTGGAGAGGCTGATCGAAACCGTAGTATGCCTCGAGATTGGCCCGGATCGCCGGTGTCAGTTTTTCGCTGGAAAAGGGGTCCCCGGGGAGAAGGCGTACAAGGACGAAGACGACTGTCACGAGGAGCCAGACCGTGAGGAGTGAGATGAGGAAGCGTTTGAAAATATAACGTGCCAAGGAGACTTCCTCCTTTTTTCGTTGTCGGAGCGCCGTCCGGGCTCCGAAGAGTCCGGACGGCGGAGAAGGTGCT
>NZ_JARKPW010000108.1:0-26682 GCF_029975095.1 Aminiphilus sp. | reverse complement strand
CACGGCCAGAAGAGCCACCCCGACATCGGCGAAGACCGCTTCCCACAACCCCGCCATGCCCGAAACGCCCAGGGCCAGAAACAATCCTTTGGCACCGAGGGCGAGGAGAATGTTTTCCCGGACGATTCTCCGGGTGCGGCGGGCGATGTGCACCGCCTCGGCGACCCGGGAGGGGCGATCCTCCAGAAGAATCACATCCGCCGCCTCCACGGACGCGGCGGCGCCCAGTCCTCCCATGGCCATTCCCACGTCCGCTCCGGCGAGAGCGGGCGCGTCGTTGAGACCATCACCCACAAAGGCGACCACCGCCTTGCCGCCGTCGCGCTCTTTCGCGGATGCCAGGGCGGTCACCTTCTCCTGGGGCAGCAGACGGGAACGGTGTTCCGCGAGCCCGAGTCCCTCCGCGGTGCGTCGGGTCGTCTCCTCTCCGTCTCCGGAGAGAAGCAGTGTCCGGATGCCCATGTTCTTCAGGCGCGCTACTGCTTCCGGGGCGTCCTCCCTCGTCACGTCCGAGAGGATCAGATAGCCGAGGTAGCGGCCGTTTCGGGCCACGTGCACTGCCGTTCCGCCCTCGGACACTGGGGCGGGAACGTATCCCGCCTCTTCCAGAAGGGTGGTGTTGCCCGCGAGGAACACCTCCGTTCCGCGGAGAGCACGCACGCCCCGCCCGGGAATCTCCTCGAAACGGTCGGAGAGAGGAACGTTGTCTCCGAGAGGATAGGCCTCGAGGATGGAGCGGGCGATGGGATGGTTGGATTCCCCTTCGGCCAGGGCGGCGCCCTGTGCCAGTTCCGAGTCGGTCGTTCCCGGAGAGGGGACGAGGCGGGTCGGTGTGAAGATGCCCTTCGTGAGGGTTCCTGTCTTGTCGAAGGCCACGGTGGTCACCGCCGCAAGGGTGTCCAGGACCTGGCCGCCCTTGACGAGGATGCCGCTTCGGGAGGCGGCGCCGATGCCGCCGAAATAGCCGAGAGGAATGCTGATGAGCAGGGCGCAGGGGCAGGAGATGACCAGGAGGACGAGAGCCCGGTAGGCCCAGAAGGCGAAACTTCCCAGGCCGAGGAGGGGTGGAGCGATGGCGACGGCTGCAGCGGCGATGCCCACGGCGGGAGTGTACCATCGGGCGAATCGGGTGAAGAAGCGCTCCGTGGGGGATTTGCGTTCCTGGGCGGTCTCCACCATGGCGAGGATGCGGGCGATGGTGGTCTCCCGGAAGGGGGCCGTCACCCGCAGCGTGATGCTCTCCGCAAGATTGACCGTTCCGCCGAAGACGGTGCTTCCCTCGCCGACGCCCACGGGAACGGGCTCACCCGTGAGGGGGGACTGATCCACCCGGGAATGCCCCGAGAGGACGATGCCGTCGAGGGGGATCTTCTCGCCGGGCTTTACCAGGAGCACGTCTCCGGGAAGCACCTCTTCGGGGGCGACCACGCGCACTCCCTTTTCCGAGACGAGAGATGCCGTGTCGGGCTTGGTGGCGAGCAGGGCCGAGATGGAACGGCGTGACCGCGACACTGCCCGCTCCTGAAGGAACTCGCCCACGCGGTAGAACAGCATGACCCCCGCCGCCTCGGGAAGTTCGGAGAGGGCGATGGCCGCTACCGTGGCCAGGGACATGAGGGTGAATTCACTGAAGAGATTTCCTCTGGCAATGCTGTCCACCGCGGCGTGAAGCACGTTCCAGCCGCAGAGGAGATAGGCCGCGAAAAGCAGTCCCGCAGCGAGGGATGCCCAGGCCGGAAGAAAGGCGTCGCAAAGGAGCCCCCCCGCGAAAAGGAGTGCCGCTCCGGAGAGGACGAGGAGTTCTCCCCGGGATGTGCCCTCGCTGCCGGAACCCGAACAGGCGCAGGAAGTGCACCCGTCGCTTTCGGCTTGTTCGGAGGCGTGGAAAGAACCGTGCCCTTCGTCGTGGTCGTGGGATGCGTGGCCGTGGCTGTGGCCGTGAGACGCGTGGTCGTGCGTGTTTCGCTCCCGAAAGCCGAAGGTCATGCGTTCGAGAGCACAGAAGGGGCAGTAGGCATGTCGTGTCATCAAGAGCACCTCTCAGTCGTGAGTCGTCGTTCTTTTCCGGAGTTTCGGCAGGGAGGAGGCGGAAAGGAGGCCGAACGGACCTATTTCCCCGCACCCTTTCGAGATCGTCCTGAAGTTATGATACCCTAACTTGCCTTTTCCCGCCAGAGAGAGCATCTCGAAAGGCCTTGAAAGAGAAAGATCGTGCTGTGCGGCCCGCCTCCGGGCAGACATCCATTTTGTCGGACGCCGCCCCGGGCCGTGGATTTTCGGTGGACGGCCTTGTCGCGCACGGTTTTCCCCGAGTGCGGAGAGCGGACATGTCCGGAGACGGTAACCGAGTGCGGTGTCCGGAACGTTCCTGAGGTATAATGCGCGAAGAGTTTTCTGCGAGGGTTTGTCGGGTTGCGCGCCTCTCCGTGATACGGAAGAACGCGGAGGGCGAAGGGAGGAGATGCGGTGACGGAACGGGAAGGACGGTCCCGAAAGGGATCCGGCGTGATGCTGCTTCTGCTCACGGTTCTGGCGAATGCCGTGGCGAACGTGAGCATGAAGCTCGGCATGGCCGACAAATCCGCGTCGGTGGAAGGAGGCGTCGTTTCCACCCTGACGGCGATTCTTCTCTCTCCCGCGGTCCTGCTGGGTTTCATGTTCTTCGGGGGGGCTTTCGTGCTCTACAGCGCCGTCCTCTCCCGGATGGATCTTTCCCTCGCCTATCCCGTCATGTTCGGCGGCGTTTCCTTCATCGTCCTCGTCGTGGGGGTCTGTTTTTTGGGAGAACCGGTGACGCTGTTCCGTGTTCTGGGCATGGGAACCATCGCCTTCGGTATTGCTCTGGTCTCCCGGAGCGGCTAGTTGCAGAAGGGGGGAGCGGCATGACTTCCGAGGAGCGACGTCGCGGCGCAGAGGTGCTCGAATGGATCCGCCTGTTCGTCAAAGGGACCTTCCATAACACCGCGGGAGGCGCGCTGGTGAAGGAAGCCCACGACGCGAACGACATGGTGCTTCTGCTGCTTTTCGGGGATCTGCTTGGCATTCCGAACCCCGTCTCCTATTATATGCTGGAGCTTCTTCCGCTGGTCGCGGGGGAACTCGAGGGTTGGGAGCGGCGCATGCAGAACCGCCGCAGCATCATGGCGGAGAAGATGGGGCAGTTCGACTTCTGCTGTTGAGAGTGGAGGAAGGAAAGACATGCGCTGTTTTGAGGGGAAAAAGTTCCTCTTTTTCGGCGGCAAGGGAGGCACGGGAAAGACCACCTGTGCGGCGGCCTGTGCTGTAGCCCTCGCCGAACGCGGCGTGGAGACTCTCGTCGTCTCCACCGATCCCGCCCACAATCTGGCCGACGTCCTGCAGCGTCCGCTCGGGGACGAACCTGCCGCCGTGGCTCCCCGCCTCCATGCCCTTGAGATCGACCCGGAGCGGGAGGCGAAACGGTACACGGAACGGATCAAGGAGTCCATGCGGGAAGTGGTGAGCGGTGTCATCGTGGAGGAACTCCAGCGCCAGATCGACGCGGCCTATCTGTCGCCGGGCTCCGAGGAGTCCGCGATCTTCGACAGGTTTGTGGAACTCATGGAAGATCCTGTCTCTGAAGAGAGAACGGTGATCTTCGACACGGCGCCCACGGGACATACCCTTCGCCTCCTCGGCCTGCCCGATCTCCTTGGCGGTTGGATCGAGGGGTTGGTGGCCAAACGGCGCCATGCCATGGGACTGATGCGAATGGCTGCGGTGGTGGACGAGGATCTGCGGCGCAAAATCCTCGACGACCCTGTGGTGATGGCCCTGGAGCGACGGAGGAGTCGGTTTGCCGCGGCGAAACGGATTCTCACCGACGGGACCGTCACGGCCTTTCTCTTCGTTCTCAATCCGGAGAAACTGCCCATCCTGGAGACGGAACGAGCCCTTGCGCTGCTCGACCGCTACGGCATTCCCGTTCCAGGTCTCGTGGTGAACCGGATCATTCCTCCCGGAGCGGGGGTGTTTCTCGAACGGCGACGGCAGGATCAGGAGCGGTACCTGGAGGACATCCGTGCCCGTTTTTCCGGCAGGGAGCTTCGGGAACTGCCGCTTCTGGACCGGGATGTGCAGGGTGTGGATGAACTTCGCCGCATCGGTGCCATGCTGTTTTGACCATTTCCTCTGTTTTTAGGGTCTTCCGGAGTGTGGTTTCTCCCGCCTGTACAGAGGCTGTTTCGCGAAAAAACTCCGTCCGATCGGTTTTGCTGCGGGAGTGGCTTTTTCGGATTGACAAAAGTTGGTTGCTCTATGTATGGTAAGGATTGATTCGTTCCAGATGTTCTCTTGTCTGCTGGAGTGGTTTCCTTGAGCACCCTTTCCCGAGAACGAGAAGGAGGTGTGTCGTGAGAATCGAAGCTGCATCATCTCTGTGGATGACGAACGAAAGCGCGTTCCCCGGAAATGCCGGAGTCGGGCGGGGTCCTGCTCCGGAGGAGCAGGAGAAAGCCGCTCGAACCGTTGCAACGGAGACTCCCGCGTCATCGGGAACCCCCTCCTCCGGCGGAGAATCACCGACGCGGGGAGCGGAGAAGGTCCTTCCTCTTCCGGGACAGGAAAAGAGTGGCGATGGTTCTCCAGCGTCCGTGCAGGGAGGGCTGGACGGCCTGAAGGCGCTCGCGGAGGAACGCACCAAGAAGCGCCTCGGTCTCGAACCCTGCGAAACCTGCGAGAATCGGAGTTACCAGGATGATTCGGACGATTCTTCAGTTTCTTTTCAAACTCCCACCAAACTGACTCCTCAGCAGGCGGCGGCTGCCGTGCCGGCTCACGAAGGGGAACACGTGCACAACGAACAGGCCCGGGCGGACCGGGAAGGGCGAAAGGTGATCTCCCAATCCGTGCGCATCCACACGTCCATCTGCCCTGAATGCGGCCGTGTCTATGTTTCGGGAGGGACCACCACGACCGTCACCGCGTCTGAAACTCCCCGGGAAAATCCCTCTGTCGGGGAAAACGGCGCTTCTTCTCTCGATCTCGTCGCGTAGATCAAAAAAAGGAGCTGACGCGTCATTCGGATCCGAAAGGGACTTCTCGTCGTCATAGCTCTTCCCCTCGTCCTTTTCGGAGGAACGATTCTCTGGTATTCTTTCCGGCCACGCCCCATCGTCTTGGGCGTGGCGTATTGTACCGCTCCGGGAAAACACGTCACGGAGGGGCTTATGTTTGCTGCGGCGAAAACCTACGTGGAGTGGCACAATCGGTTCCGGGAGCCCAAGATCCGCCTCGAAGTGGCTTCCTATCTCCAAAGCCCCGTGGCGGCCCTGCTGGAACTGCAACGCCGTGGTGCCGCGGCGGTGCTTGGTTTCACGACTTCCGACACGGGGCTGGATGCCGCCTCCGTGGCGGAACGCTTGGAGATGCCCCTCATCGCCGTTTCGGCCTCAACCTCCATGCTCGCGGGAAAGGACGACTGGTTCTTCCGCGTCCAGCCGAGCACACGGGCCGATTCCAGCGCCTACAGCAGGCTCTTCCGTTTTCGGGGCATCGGAACGCTTGCGGTGGTGGCCACCTGGGAAAACGCGCCCTATGTGCTCGCCTTCGTCCGGGATCTCTACGTGAAGGGCTCTCCCCGCATCCTAGGTCCATTTCTGCTCTCCGAAATCCAGCAAGCCGACGGCGCTCTGGCCGCACTGAATCCCGACGGAATTCTGGTGGTGGGGCCGACGCCTTTCTCCATCTGGGCCTCCCAGCGTGCGACGAAGCTCTGGCCCCGGGCGGAGCTTTTTCTCTCCCTCTGGTCCGTCACAGGGCTTGGTTTCCGGGAATATTCCCTTCTTGGCAGGCCGTTTTTTTTCAGCACCGCCTTCTCTCCGCTGGCAATCTCCGAGGAGCATCCCTTCATTGTCGCCTGGCGGGAGGAATATGCCGCGGATGTGACCTTTACGGTGCATCGTACCTTTCTGGCCCTGGAACTCTTCCGGCTCGCCGCCGAAGATGTGGAACGGGGAAACGCCGCGTCCTTCCGGGAGTCCCTTGCCATGTCACGCCACATCGACGGTCCCGGGGGCGACGTGATCATGGACCGCTATGGAGATGCCCACGCGCAGCCTCGTTTTTTCCGGTGGGACGGTGAGAGACTCCAGGAGGTTCCGGTGCCATGAGCTTCTCCCTTGTGCGGTACCGAAGGCAGGTGGCGGGTTTTTCCCTCTTCGTCGTCGCCGCGTTTTCCCTGCTCGCTCTGTGGATTGCCTTTGCCGCCACGGTGAAAAGGGGCGAAGAGGAACTCGCCCGGGACGCACAGCGGCTCCGGAGAGAGCTGTCCACCCTTTTCGAGGCCCAGGAGGGACTTCTGGTCGGGCTCCGGAACGGAAACGACGGAGAACTTCAGGCGCTGCAAAGGCTTTTGCCTCCCTATGTTGCGTTTCTCGCCCGATGCACCCCCGCCGGCGAAATCCTCTCCGTTCTCCGCGGCCCCGGCATCGAAGGCGCGAAGCTGCCGTGGAAACTCCTCTGTCCCCAATGGAATCTCACGTCCCTTCTCTGGGAGAGCGATCGCTCCATGCTGACCTTCGCGATTTCCCGGGGCGAGGAGCGGCTCCTCGCGGGCTTCCTTCCCGAGCAATTGCTGGCGACATTGGATCCGGGGTTCTCGGAGCACTGCTTCGGAGTCCTTGCCGGCGGCGGCGGCGAGACCTTCGTGGCCTGGAACGGCAGAGAGCTGTTTCCCTCCGGGGGGCTCGTCTCCAAAAGTTTCGGCTCCAGAAACGGTGCCGTGCGGGAGTCGGTGGGAACGCTTTCCGTGAAGGCGACGGCTTGGCCCCTTCCGCACGGCCTGCGCCTCGTGACGGGACTCTGGATGGATCGGGTCTATGCGTTGGCGCTGAAACAGGGAGTGCTCGTCGGTGGAGCCTTTCTGCTCGTCGCCCTGGTGTTGGTGCTTCCCGTCACGAGAGCCTTCCGGAAGGTTTCCGTGGAGTTCGAGAGAATGGCGGTCTCCCTCGCAACCCTCCAGGAAAGCGTGCGTCTCGCGCCGGATCCCCTGCGGGCGCTGGATGTGGTGCAGCGGGAATGGCAGTTGCCCGGGGCCGGAATGGCCTTTGACGAAACACGGAGGCTTCTTGAGGCTTTCCGCGGCCTCATCGAGGAAATCGGAAGTCAGGCGGAGGAACTGGCCGCGCTCTACCAGGAGACCACAGCCATGCAGTCCGAACTGGAGGATGTGAACCGGGACCTGAAGGCGGCCCTGGAGCAACTGGAGGAGCTGGCCCTCTTCTCTCAGACCGCGGTGGAGGCCCGCTCCACGAAGGAGGCGGCGACGCAGCTTCTGTCCTCCTTCACGGCCTTCGGGGGAGCCCGGTGCGGGGGTATGGTTCTCCTTCGGGATGAAAAACCGACGCTCGTCTCCTATGAAGGCGATCCGGAGGCAGAAGAAGAACTGTTGCGCTACCTGAAGAGTGCCGATGTCAAGACCCTTGTCCGGCCGAGCGGAGAGGACGCTTCCGGGAGTGTCCGGGCGAGCGGCTTCGATGGAGACGGAAGACACTGGTACGTTTTTCCCATTTCCTATCTCGGCGCGGATATCGGAGGACTTTTCCTCGCCGAGGAAGGACCGAGGGGAGCCGTCCTGGGAAAAGTGCAGAATGTCATCGCTCTCTTCGTCCCCCATGTGGGGGGCATTCTTCGCGCTCACCTTCTGGTGGACGAGGTCCGCCGCTCCTATCATTACCTCGCGCTGCGGCTTCAGGGGCTCACCGCCACCTATCACGACGAGACGGGAGAGCATCTCCAGCGCATCCGCGCCCTCTCGCTCTTCCTGGGAGAGCGCATGGGCCTGGACGAGGAGCTTCTGGAGGATCTCGCCATGTATAGCATGCTGCATGACATCGGTAAAATGAAAGTTCCTCATGAGATCCTCTCCAAACCGGCTCGTCTCAACGAGGAGGAGTTTGCCGAGATCCGACGTCATACACTCTACGGAGTGGAACTTCTCGGTGAATCGAGATGGCTGGACATGGCGCGGGACATCTGTCTCTATCACCACGAGAAATGGGATGGATCGGGATATCCCGAAGGGCTCACCGGAGAGGAGATTCCCGTCGTGGCCCGCATCGTTGGTTTTGTGGATGTCTACGACGCGCTTCGGTCGCGTCGCTGTTACAAGGAACCCTTCTCTCACGAAACGGCTTGCCGTATCATCACCGAGGGAGACGACAGAGTCCGTCCCACGGATTTCGATCCTCGCATCATGGCTGTGTTCCGTGCGCATCACGCCCAGTTCGACAAAATCTACGAAGCCTACTCTTTTCTTTCCTGACGACCTTATAGGCCCCCTTCCTCCGATCCCTTCGCGGGAAAGGGGGTGTCTATGTTTTTTCGACACGTTTCTATCCGTGAGGGTTTTTCCTGGGTCCCGGGGCTCTCTTGCGTTTTCCGTACCTACCGAGATACACTGGAAACAATGCGGAACCGCATCGCCGTTCCATCGGAGCGAGATATGGAAGGTCTCTCTCGTCAAAAGGGAGTGTCGGCGGAATGTGGTACAATTAAAGCGCTGTCAGAGCGCACACTTAGCAGAGAAGAGGTGGCGGACATGAGACGAATCGCGGTGATGGTGGTGCTTTGTGCGGTTGTTTTGTGTGCAGCGGCGGCCCTGGCGGAGGAGTTTGCTCCCGTTCTCGAGCAGACGGACAAGGCCAAAATCAACTGGACCGATGGCTTCGTGGAGGCCACGGGGCAAGCTGTGGCGCCCTCGGACAAGTCGGGAACGGGGCAGGGGAAGCTGCTTGCCAGAAGGGGTGCCATCGTGGATCTGCAGCGGAATCTCCTGGAGTTCGTCCAGGGAGTGAAGGTCAACGCCGAGACGACGATGCAGGACTTCATGGCCAACGACTATGTGAAGACCGAGGTCCACGGCACGATCAAGAACGTGGAGGTGGTCGATTCCAGTTGGGACGGAGAAATCTACACCGTGGTGGGACGCATTCGCCTGGGGGATCTCCGCAAGGCCGTGACGCCCGCGCTTCCCACACAACCTACGCCCAAGAAGGACCCCGCCCCGGTGAAAGGCAAGAGCACGGGGCTCGTCCTCGACGTGCGTCATCTTCCCCTCATCCCGGCGATGACCTTCCGGGTTGTGGACGAAAAGGGAAAGGTGCTCTACAGTCTCGACTTCGTGGACAGGGAGCGTTTTCTCTCGTCGGGGCTCTGCGAGTACCAGACCAACATGAACTACGCCACGGGAGTGCCCAGGGTCACGGACAAGCCCACGGTGATCAAAGCGAAAAGCCTTGTGGGCCCGAACAACGTGGATATCGTCATCTCCAACGGTGATGCCGCGAAAATCCCCGGCGGCTACGATTACCGCATTCCCTGCCGTGTGGTGGTGGTGAAACGGTGATGTTTCCGCCTGCGGGAGGATCGCCCGCCGGCACTGCGGTGCGGCGGACCCCGGGAGGCCGGGGGCTTTTGGTGTCCCTTCCGGTGATGCTGTTTCTGCTCTTGGCTCCTGCCCTCGTCGCGACGGCGGCGGAGTCCCAGAAGGACATCGTGGTGGACGCGGAGGGATCCGCCCTCGTCGTGAACGGCGACAAGGCGCACGCGAAGGAACAGGCCAAACGGCAGGCCTACCGGGACGCCCTCGAAAAGGGCATCGGCGCCTATGTGGAAGGCATCACGGAGATGAAGGATTTCGAGGTGGTGAAGGACAAGGTCTTCTCCAAGGCCCAGGGGCTTGTGACGGACTTCAAGATCGTCCGGGAATGGGTGGACGAGGAGCAGGTCTATCACATCAGGGCGAACTGTACCGTCTCGACGGTGAAGCTCGACGGGGTCCTCGGCCCCGTGGTGATCGACGCCTTGGGCAATCCTCGGGTGATGGTCGTGGTGGACGAGAGCATCGACGGAGAGAGTCCCTTCCTCTCCACCGTGGAGGGGGAGGTCCTCGCGGTCTTCGAGAAGGCGGGATACCTTCTCGTGGATCCTCAGACGGCCAAGGGACTGCACACCCGGGAGTACGATCTCGCCAAGGAGACGGGAGATACGGCGAAACTGCAGGAACTGGCAAGAGCCTTTCAGGCGGACGTAATCATCTACGGACGTGCCCAGGGAGTCACGTACGCGAAGCAGAAGGTGGAGGGTGTTTCCGTCTTCGGCGTTCGGAGTCAGCTTCAGCTCAAGGCCATCATCACCCAGACGGCCTATATGCTGGGCACGGAGACCCCGGAGTTCAAGGAACGGGGAACCTCCGCCCAGGATGGTGCGGTCAAGGGGCTTCGGAAGGCTGCGGCGGCAGGGGCGAAATCCCTCGTGCACAAGGTTGCCTACAGTCTTGTGAGCGGTAGTGCGGGCGGCGTGCCGGGGCGAACCGTCAAGGTGCTCGTCACGGGCATCGGCTTCTCCGGAGCGCGCACGCTGAAGGTGGGGCTTGAGGAGACGAAGGGGATCACCGCCGTGTACCAGCGGGCTTTCGCGAACAGAAAACTGGAACTCGATGTGAACACCGAGGGGAGCGCGGAAGACCTTGCCGTGGCGCTGGAATCCCTCGGTCTCGAAATTGCAGCGTTGACGGCGAATACCATCGAGGCCACAGCCAAGGAGTGAGCGCCGTGAAAACTTTGGAAAAGAAGAAATGGGAGGAGGGGGCGATCCTCGCGAGGGTGCCGGAAAGGGGTCTCGTGGTGATGGTTCTCCTTTTCGCCCTGGGTGGAACGGCATGGGCTGCTCCTCTCTCCGAGGGGGATATCGTGCGTATCTGGCGCAACAACGGAGCCGTGCAGGGTGTCCAGGAATTTCACTTCGGTGTCGTGGACTGGCCGAACCGCGTCGTCGCCGTGGAGGGGCGCGGGCCGGTTCCATGGAGCACGGAGCCCAACGCGCGTCTTCTCGCCCGGCGGCACGCCGTGGCGGACGCCCAGCGGAGGCTTCTCTACCTGCTCTACGAACTCCGTTACGGCCTTCCCCGGGGCATCGACTCCATCGCGGTGGAGGGGCATGTGGTCATGGGGCATATCTACCAGGAAGGGCAGGACGAACAAGGCTACTGGGTGGATGTGGAACTCCCCCTGCAGCGTTTTCTCGAGGAATGTGTGATCTGGAAGGCCCGCGCCAAGTGATTCCTTGCCGGGGCCGCGAGCTGTGCGGAGGTGAAGGGGACTGATGAGGAAGAAGGGGAAAGGTGTTCTCGTCCTGGCGGTTCTGTTTTTGTGCCTGGGCGTGCTCGGGGCGTACGCCGAGGCGGCCATGCGGATGGCTGTCTCCGATTTCGAGAACAACGCGGGAGCGGGGTCCGAGGTCAATGACGCCGTGCGGCGGGCCATCACGGACATGCTCATCACGGAACTCGCAAAAACGCCGGGAATCCAGGTGATCGAGCGGTCTCGCATCGAGGCCATCGCCAAGGAACAGCGCCTTGCCATGTCCGGCCTCGTGGAGGGATCCACGGCGGTGCAGGTGGGCCGTCTCCTCGGCGTGGAGAAGCTCATCACCGGCGCCATCACCCAGTTCTCCTTCAAACAGAGCGGCGGTGTCATTCCGCTCCCCATCGGCGGCTTCGGCGGCGTCGCCGTGGGAAGCAGCACCGCCCATGTCACGCTGGACGTGCGCCTCATCAACGTGGAGACCGGGGGCATCGAGTGGACCACCCGTGCCTCCGGCGAGGCGGACCGCTCCATGGGTGGGGTCATGCTCGCGGGCGTGGCCTTCGGCCAGTCCGAAAACGGAGGCATTCTCTCCGCCGCCACCTACAACTGCATCCAGAAGGTCGTCCTGGCTCTCCAGAGCCGCCTTCAGATGACCCAGACGGTGAGTTCCTACAACGTCATCGATGTGCGGGGGGCGAACAACGTGCTCATCGATGCGGGAAACGTGAATGCCAACACCGTGCTGGGACAGTTTTTCGTGGTCTTCGCCGACGGGGCTCCCATTCTGGGGGTGAACAACGAGATCCTCGGCGTGGAGCGCATGAATCTCGCGGTGCTCAAGGTCAAGGAGGTGCAGGCGCGGTACGCCGTCTGCGAGGTGGTCAAGGGAAGCGCGGCGGAGCTGCAGCGGGGCGACCAGGTGGCGCTCCTCTACGATTCTCCGGAGAGCGTGCGCATCTCCAGCCGGATGATGGCGGACCTGAAGAGCGATTCCGGAAAGGGAATCATTTCGGACCCCGCCACGCTCCCCGGCGGCGCTCCCTCGCCTGCGCCCCTTCAGACGACGCAGCCCGCACAGCCCGCGCAGACTACGGTGCCGTCCGCACCGACGACTCCGGCGCCGCAGGTTCCCCAGGTCGCCTCGGCGGGAGGCATCGCGGACACGTCCGAGGAATCGAACGTGATTGATCTCTACCCCATCGACGCGAACCAGAAGAACTCCCTGAAGATCGCCCACCGTGGAGGATATACGAACTACGCCAAGGGCAATTTCTCTCAGGCGTTCAAGATGTTCGAGCACGCGGTGAACCTCTATCCCGGAAACTATCTGGACGCCTACTGGGCGGCCCGGGCGGCGCACAAGATGGGCAACAAAAAGCTCATGAACGAATGGCTCGACAAGGCTCTCGCGGTCAATCCGAACTACAAGCCCGCCATCGACTACAAGGCGAAGTTCGGCAAGTAGACGGGGCGACGGGTGCGTCGGTTCCGGAAATGAATGAAGGAGGACGTCGCATGAACGGTCATCGATTCGGTATGTGGCACATCGCCTGCCTTCTCGGTGTGGTGCTACTCTCGGGGATGTCCTGCGCGGCTTGGGCGGAACCCCTTCCCAAAGGAAAGCCCATCGCGATTCTCATCAGTGAGACCTCCGGGAATATCCTCAATCCCGGGGCGGCCGTGGGGACCGCCGAGGCCATCGTCAAACAGGAACTTGTCGCGGCGGGCTATCCCGTGGTGAACGAGGACCAGCTGGCCAAGATCCGCCGGAGCAAGGCCGCCGCGCTTGCCCTGGACGGCAACGTGGACGCCATCCTGAGCCTCGGCAAGCAGTACGGCGTACGGATCTTTCTCTCCGGAAAGGCCTCCATGCACACTCCCGTGCTGAACGACTTCGGCTTCTACACGGGAACGGCGGCCATCGCCGTGCAGGCCTACTCCGCGACGAACGGCAAGTACCTCTTCGCCGACACGGTGACGGGGAAGGACATGGGAGCGACTCCGGACGAGGCGTCCCAGAAGGCCCTTATGGCCGCGGCGAGGCTCATGGCGAAGAACGTCATGGCCGGTGAAGGCGCTGCCGGAGCGGGACCGGGAGCACCCCAGGAACCCGTGTCCTCCACGGCGCAAAAGCTTTTCGTGACCATTGCGAACGCGAGGAATTTCAACGTGGCGAATCAGGTACTCAGCGCCTGTCAGCAGCTTCCCCGCTGCAAGGATGCCAAGATCACCGGCTTCGGCGGCGGCAACGCCACGATAGAAGTGCTGTACATGAGCAGCGCCAAGGATCTTGGCGACGCCCTTTCTCGAAAGGGCATTCCCGCGACGGTGGTGGGCATTTCGGGCAATACGGTGCAGCTTCAGGCGCAGTGACCGTTCGTATACCCGAGGTGCCCCCGGGGCATCCGGAGCGTGTTTTGTTTTCCGGTTCCGCCTTCGGGCGGGCAGATGACGACGACGAGGGAGTGAGGCTCGATGCGCAAGACGGCGGCTCTTTTTGTTCTTGCCCTGGCGGTGGTGTTGGGCGTGGCCTTCTGTGCCGCGGCGGAGGTGCAGCTCTTCGTGGACAAGCAGACCGTCCGGGTTCACGATCCGGCGCTGAACACCCAGTCCATCCTCAACGATTTCCAGCCCAAGGGATGGCGAACGCACAACTATCTGGCTCTCGCCTGGAACGATACCGCGTCGTGGATCTACGACATTCGCACCCACCAGTGGCTCTCCCTTACCGGATTCGGCGCCGTGGCGGGGGTGCTCTCGGACAACTACGCCATGGTCTGGGAGCCCAAGCGGGTGGCCATCTTCGACGCGAAGGACCGTCGCTGGATCGTCAGCGATTTCCTGATGGACCAGATCACGACGCCGCTTATCGCCCGGGGCATGGGAGCGGCGGTGACGCTCAAGGAGTTCGTGGTCTTCGATCCCGTTCTCCGGGAGTGGAAGATCCTGAACGATGTCTATCCGAAACAGGCCATCATCGGCGACAATCTCGGAGTCTGCTGGAACGAGGCGGACGCCTTCGTGTACGACACGACGGTGCACCAGTGGGTGGAGAAGCGGGACATCCGTCCCCAGGCCTGCATCGTCGAGGACTACAAGGTGAGCATCTACACCTCGGACCGGATCTTCGTCTACGATGCCATGAAGCACCGCTGGACGGATCAGCCCAGGTAGAGGAAGAGGCCTCGGCCGGAGGCGGAACGTCCTGTCCGGCGGAGCATTCGTCTCGTCTCCGTTTTCGGAGAGGAGGCGTGCAGGTGCGGATGTGGGTGCCTCCGGAGCGATGCCGGCAAGGCGACCGAAGGGCGGAAAGGCGAGTGACTCTCCCTTTCCGCCCTTTTTGTCGCATTCCTGTAACGAAGTCCGGTTCCCGTTGGGTATAATGGGGCGGAACCCATCGTGCTTTCAAGAGGGCACACAGGTCGAGGAGAGGTGGCATCATGGACGACGGACACGGGGAGAACGGGCCGGCCGCGGCGGTGGATGTGGAGGAACTGCTCTCTCTCTGCGATGACGACGGAGAAATGTTGGACGAGTTGCTGCGGGCTTTTGCCGAGGATGAACCTCGCCTTTACGGCGCTCTGGAGAGGGCGTTCCATGCGGAGGATTTCGAAAGTCTGGCGAAAAACGCCCATGCTCTGAAGGGCGTTTTGGCCGCACTGGCGGCGATTCCTGGGCGAGACCTCGCCCTCGCGCTCGAGCGGGCCGGAAGGAACGCGAATCTTGAAGAGGTGAGGCGGATAGTGCCGCTTCTCCGGGAGGAGCTGGATCGGGTTTCCCGGGCCCTGCATGTTCTGGAGGGAGCGTTGCCTCATGACACATCTGCCTGATGCATCGAGAGCGGGACGCCGCGTTTCGGCGGTGTCGTTTTCGTGCTTTTTTCTGACGGTGCTTTTTTGGGGGTTCGCCGCTGTTCTGCCTGCTGTGGCGGCAGATGTGACCGTGTCGTCTCCGCCTTCCGGTGCGCGGGCGCTCATGAAAGACGTCAAGGGGTGCGCCCTCGTCATGGATCTCCACACGGGAGAGATCCTGGACGCTTACAACCTTTCCCGGGCCGTGGGGTACGAATATCCCTCTACGAGCGTTCTCAAGCCCGTTGTGGCCCTGGGGGCACTCCGCTACGGCGTGCTCTCGCCGGAGGAGAAGGTGGAGGGGGATCGCAAAAAACTTCTCAAGCAGTACGGCGATGCGATGCGCTCCTATCTCAACCGGGATCTGGGTGCGCTGGATCTGGGGAGTGCCATGGCCGCAAGCGACAACCTTTTCTTCTACGTCGTGGGGGAACGCCTGGGAGAGGCGCGGGTTCGGACTCTCTACGAATCCTTCAGCTTCGGCAAGGCCACGGGGCTTGACCCGGCGAAGGAGAAGCCGGGGCGCATTCCCAAGGGGCTCACGGGAGCCGAGAGGCTCCATTTTCTCGGCTGGGGAAGCAAGAGCATGCGCGTCACGGCGGCGCAGCTCCTCGTCGCCATGGCTGCCTTCGGCAACGGGGGCTACCAGTTGCGCCCCTTTCTGGGGCCCAAGGCGCCGAAGGTCGTGTCCCGGATCGCCGCCGAGGAAGAGTTCGCCCAGGTTCGCAAGGCCCTTCGCCGGGTGGTCACCGAGGGGACCGGAAGGGACGCGAACCGTGACGGCTACAGTGTGTACGGAAAGACGGGGTCGGTGTTCCTTCCCGGGACCACCACGCCTCTCGGCGTCTTCGCGGGATTCACCGAGGGCGCGCCCCGGGACGTGGCGTTCGTGGTGATCGTGGAGGGAGCCTCTGCGCCGAGGGCGGTGCGCCTCGCGGGAAAACTGCTCGATTCCCTGGAGAAGTCCCCTGGCGCCGCTTCTCGTATCGGAGCGAAGGAGTCGGAGCGATCATGACGGCCAAGGACAAACGCAGGCAGATCAAGGGAGATGCACGTTTCGCAAAGACGGAAAAGCGTCGCGGCGGCAAAGAAGGCGTTCCTTCCGCGTCCTCTCCGGAGAACGGGCGCGGAAAGAGCCCTGTCGAGAGGGGAATCTACGGTCCCGAGACGCTCTTCAATCGTGAGCTGAGCTGGGTGGCCTTCAACGGGCGCGTGCTTGAGGAGGCTTTTCGGGAGACGCATCCTCTCCTGGAGCGCCTCAAGTTTCTCGCCATTTTCACGAGCAACCTGGACGAGTTTTTCCTCATTCGTTTTGCCGGGCTTCTGCGGCAGGTCGCCCAGGGGGTGGAGATTCCCTCGCCCGACGGTATGACGCCCCTCCGGCAGATCACGGCCCTGCGGGAGGCGATTCTCCCCCAGTTGGAAGAGCAGCGTCGCTGCTGGAAGGAGCGTCTCCTCCCCCTGCTCGCCCGGGAGGGAATCCGCGTGGAGGAATATCCCCGGGTCCGTCCCGGCGCACGCAGGAAGCTGGATTCCTATTTCGAACGGGAAGTTCTGCCGATTCTCACTCCCCAGGCGGTGGACGGAGGGCGTCCCTTTCCGCACGTGTCCAGCGGGAGCCTGAACCTCCTGGTGCTGCTTCAGGACGAACAGGAACGACATCGTTTCGCCCGCCTCAAAATCCCCCGCACATTCCCCCGCTTCGTTCCCGTGGAAGAGGAGGAACAGGAGGCCCTGTCCGGAACGGCGCGGCGCCTCGCGGAGCGGAATCCCTCCACCTTCGTGTGGATCGAGGACGTGGTGACGGAAAATCTGGACGCACTCTTTCCGGGATTTCTCGTGAAGGGTGCCTGGCCGTTCCGGGTTTTGCGGGACGCGGATCTGGAGATCCAGGAGGACGAAGCACCGGATCTCCTCTCCACCGTGGAGGAAGGGGTGGAGCAGCGCTTCTTCGGGGTCCCCGCCGCGCTGGTAGTGGGCGGCGAGATGCCCTCCGAGGCGAGGAGCTTTCTTGTGGAGCATCTTGAAGTGGCCCCCTACCAGGTCTTCGAGGTGGAGGGACGTCTCGACTTCTCCTCTCTGATGGAACTCTATCGTCTCGACCGGAGCGACCTCAAGGATGCGCCCTTCCTTCCCGCCGCGCCGAAGCTCGATGGGGGAGCGGAGGCTTTTCCGGAGCTTCTTCGAAAGCGGGATCTCCTGCTCTTTCACCCCTACGATGCCTTCTCGCCCGTGGTGGATTTTCTCCGGTGGGCCTCACGGGATTCCCAGGTGCTCGCCATCAAGATGACCCTCTACCGGGTGGGGCAGAACTCCCCCGTGGTGGAGAGCCTCATGGAGGCGCGGCAGAACGGCAAGCAGGTGGCGGCCCTGGTGGAACTCAAGGCGCGTTTCGACGAAGAGAACAACATCGTCTGGGCCCGGGCTCTGGAGCGTGCGGGGGTGCATGTGGTCTACGGCCTTTCGGGGCTCAAGACCCACGCGAAGATGTGTCTCGTGGTGCGTCGCGAGAACAAGGGAATCCGCCGCTACGTGCATCTCGGCACAGGGAACTACAATCCCTCCACGGCGGGGATCTACACGGATCTCGGGTATTTCACCGCCGATCCCGACATGGGAGAGGACGTGGCGGATCTCTTCAACGTCATCACCGGCTACGCCAGACGCGAGGCCTACCGGCGGCTTCTCGTCGCACCCACGACGATGCGGGACGGGCTTGTCTCCCGTATCGACCGGGAAATTCGGAAACACCGGGAGGAGGGGGGAGGGCGCATCATCTTCAAGATGAACGCCCTCGTGGACGAGGCCTGCATCGCCGCGCTCTACCGGGCCGCCGCGGCAGGGGTCCGGGTGGATCTGCAGGTGCGGGGGATCTGCTGCCTCTGTCCCGGTGTTCCCGGAACGGAGAAGACGCTCACGGTCACCTCCATCGTGGGACGCTTCCTCGAACATTCCCGGCTCTACTATTTCCGCAACGGCGGCGCGGAGGAACTGTTCCTCGGCAGCGCGGACCTCATGCCCCGAAACCTGGATCGCCGGGTGGAGGTGCTTTTCCCCGTGCTGGACAGGGAACTGCTCCGCACGCTCGTGGACCGGGTTCTGGAGGTGCACCTGAGGGACACCGTACATGCCCGGCTCCTCGGGCCGGACGGGATCTACCGGGCGCGGATTCCCGCCGAGGGGGAAGTACCCGTGAACGCCCAGGCGGCAATGCTTGCGGGGCGGGGACTCCTGTACGGGGAACTCGCCTCTCCAGCGGTGTCGGCGCGGCTTGCGTCGCCTCCTTTGGAAGCCGGCTCCGGAACGGCGAGGGTTCTGCCTGCGGGAGGTGACGGAGCGTGACGACCGCCTCCCGTTTTTCCGGAGCCTGCGGGTACGGTGCGCAGGTGGTTCTCGAACGGCTCGCTCCGCTTCTGCGCGAAGTGGAGGGAGTGCGTCGCAACGAGGACCCGGAGTGTCTGCACCGCATGCGTGTGGCCTCCCGCCGGCTGCGCAGTGCCCTGCTCCTGCTGGAGGGATGTGTCCCTCCGGAGACGCTGCGGTCGTGGCGCCGCGCCGTGCGGCGCCTCACGCGGATTCTCGGAGAGGCCCGCGACCTGGATGTGCAGATCCTCTTCCTGGAGGAGCTGCTCGGAAAGAGCGGAACGGCGACTGCCTCCCCTTCCGAAGAGAACGGAGCGGCGCTGGACGGCGCGACGAAATCGCGGAAGGACGTGGCGGAGACACTTCCCCCCGAGGCGCTTCCAGGGGTGGAACGTCTCCGCCTCCGCCTCCGCACGCGGCGTGAAAGGCGGCAGCGAAGCGTCCTTTGCGCCCTGGACCGCCTGGAGCGGGAGGGGATTGTGCAGCGCATGGGGACCGTCCTCCGGGAGATGCTCGTGCGCATGGAACTCGGCGAGGTAGATCGCGGACCCTCGCTTCGGGAACCGGCCTTCCGACTTCTCTCCCTGCGTCTCGAAGAAACGCTTGCCTTCGCCTACGTGGTGGACAACCCCGCCGACGAGGAGGGGCACCATGCCCTCCGGGTGGCGGCCAAGCGCCTTCGCTATTCCCTGGAACTCTTCGCACCTCTCCTCGGAGAGGCCGGGGATTTCCTCGTGAAGGAGATCAAGGTTCTTCAGGACAGGCTTGGGGCGCTTCACGACTGCGACGTCTGGCGGAGCTTTCTCCCTGCCTTCATCGATGCCGAGCGCCGTCGCACGCTTCGTTACTATGGACACGGAAAGGCTTTCCCGCGTCTGGAGAAGGGACTCCTTTTTCTGCTGCACCGGCGGGACGAAGAGCGGGAGAAGCTCTTCGCGTCGTTCCTTGCCTGGTGGAGGGGAGCGGAGAAAAAGAACTTCTGGCAGCGCTGCCGCGAGGGAATCGCGTCTCTTCTCGACGACGCCGGAAAGCTTCCGGCGACGGATTCTTCTTCCTCGATGGAGGAGGTGACAGAGTGAAGATCGCATTGCTCGGAGACATTCACGCCAATCTGTCCGCCCTCGATGCGGTGCTCGAACACGCCCGGAAACGGGGTGTCGGCGCCGTCTGGTGTCTCGGTGACTCCGTCGGCTACGGTCCCTGTCCCGACGAGGTTATCCGGCTCCTCCGGAGAGACTACGCGCTCTGTCTCCGGGGAAACTACGACAACAAGGTCCTTTGCGTGGAGGAAAAGCGCGAGCGGTGGCTCCTCTCGAAAGGGGAGGCGAAAGTGCTCGCTTTCCAGTGGGCCTGGGACAACCTTTCCCCGGAAAGCCGGGAATGGCTCGCGGGGCTTCCCGAGACGCTGCGCCTCTCCCTTGAGGGACATCGTATCCTGCTTGCTCACGGAAGTCCCGATTCCCCCAAGGAGTTCCTCGGGGAGGAAACGCCTCGGGAGCGCTTCGCCGAGATCATCGCCGACACCGGGGCGAACGCTCTCTTGTTCGCCCACACGCATCACCCCTTCTGTGAACGGATCGGCGGGGTGCTTCTGCTCAATCCCGGAAGTGTGGGACGCCCCGTGGACGGCGATCCCCGCGCCTCCTACGCGCTGCTCTCGGTGACGAAAAAAGGGATCGAGGCGGAGTTGTTCCGCGTTCCCTACGATGTGGACCAGTGTGTTGCGGCGCTTCGCACGGCGGGGCTTCCCGAGGAATTCGGAAACATGTTCCTTTCCGGAACCGATTTGGGAGAGGGGACGCTCCGTTCGGAAGAGATGGAGACGGAACGGTTTCGTGCGGAGGCGCGTCGGGTGGGACAGAAATACGTGGACATGGGGGAGCACATGACCCAGGTGGCGGCCCTCGCGGTGCTGCTCTTCGACGAACTGGTCCCCCTGCACGGCTACGGTCCGGAGGAACGGCGTCTTTTGGAACTGGCGGCCCTGCTGCACGACATCGGTTGGTGCGAGGGGCGCATGAAGCATCACAAGTGGTCCGCACGGCTCATCCTCGAGGACGAGGATCTTTCCCTCTCACGGCGGGAGCGTCGTCTTGTCGCCTGCATCGCCCGCTATCACCGGCGCGGGCTTCCCCGGGCGTCGCACCGCCTCTTCGGGACGCTTTCCGAGGAGGAGCAAGCTCTCGTGAGAGTTCTGGCGGGACTGCTCCGCGTTGCCGACGGGCTCGACAACTGTCATCTCAGCCTTGTCGAGGGGCTTTCCTGCACGATCCGGGATGATCGGGTGGACCTTCGCGTCGTCGCCCCCCAGTTTCCGCAAGGGGAGGACGAAAAGGCGCTTCGGAAAGGAGACCTCTTTCGGGAATGTTTCAATCGGGAGATCGCGATCACGTGGGACCTGCACCGTTGAGCGAGGCGGGGCGCGTCCTCGCCTTTCTGGATATGGGGACGAACTCGATCCGCCTTCTCCTGGTGCGGATAAACCACAATCGTTCCTACACGCTGCTGCTGCAGCAGCGGGAGGTCATTCGCCTCGGAGAGGGAGCCTTTCAGGAGGAGCTTCTTCAGGACGCCGCCATGGAGAGGGCGATCCTTGCCGCGCGGGGGTTTGCGGAGATGGCTCGCTCCTACGGTGCGGAGGAGCTGGTGGCGGTGGCCACGGCGGCGACGAGGGACGCGGCGAACCGCGAGGAATTTCTGGAGCGCCTTGCGCAGGAGGCCGGTGTGGACATGCGGATCATCTCCGGACGGGAGGAGGCCCGGCTCATCTACCTGGGTGTGGTGAGCGGCCTTGTCCTTGAATCCCGAAAGGCCGTCTTCATCGACATCGGTGGGGGCAGCACCGAGGTGACCGTGGGAGACCAGTTCGAGCACTACTACCTGGACACCCTCAAGCTGGGGGCCATCCGCCTTTCGGGGATCTTTCTCCGCCCCGACGAGACCGGCCCGATCTCTGAGGACCGCTACGCCCTCATTCGGCAGTACGTTTCGGGCGCGGTGGTGCGCACGGTGCAGCGGGTGCGGAATCTGGAGCCCGAGATCGCCGTGGGAAGCTCCGGGACTATCATGAACCTTGCGGAGATCACTCTCCGGAGGACCAGGAAGCGCCGTCTCGAGCGGAACGACACGGTACGCCTTGACGAACTCCGGGAGACCATCCGCATTCTCCGGGAACTTCCTCTGGAACAGCGTCGCAACGTGCCGGGAATCAATCCCGAGCGGGCGGACATCATTGTCCCCGGTGCGGCGGTTCTGGAGACGCTCCTGGAGGAAATGGGTGTGGCAGAACTGATGGTGAGCGACCGGGGGCTGCGGGAAGGGCTTCTCATGGATTACCTCGACCGGATCGACCTCTTTCAGGGTATGTCCGTCCGGGAGCGGAGTGTCTTTCAGCTTTCCCGCTCGTGCGGCTTTGACGAGACACACGCCCGGGAAGTGGCCCGCCTTGCCCTGGAGCTCTTCGACAGCGGAGCTGAATCGGGCTTGCACCGTCTGGGCCGGCGGGAGCGGGAACTGCTCTACTACGCGGCACTTCTCCACGATGTGGGCATGTTCATCGCCTTCTCCAATCACCAGGAGCACAGCTACTACATTATCCGCAACGCGGAACTCCTCGGGTTCGACCAGAAGGAGATCGGCATCATGGCCGCGGTGGCCCTGCATCACCGGAAAAAAAGTCCTCGAAAGGACCATCCCGGCCTGACGGCCCTGGACAAGGACGAAAAGCGCCTCGTTCGGATTCTGGGGATGTTCCTCCGGCTTGCGGAGGCCCTCGACCGGAGCCACTCCGAGGCGGTGGAACGGGTCGGTTTCGGAAAAATCACGAAGAAGGAGGCCCGGCTGGATATCTTCCGTTCCAGGGAGTGCCAGCTCGAATACTGGGGTGTGCTGGAGCTGTGCGAAGGGTTCGAACGCGTTTTCGGGCGCGTGCTTCAGGTCAACCTTCAGGAGGGGAATTCCCTGTCGGCGGTCTCCGGGGAATAGCCTGGCACGGCATCGCCCGACGCGTTTCGAGAGAGGCTCTTTCGCAGGCGAACCGCCTTTTTCCTGGGCGGTTCGCCTCTTTTTTACACCTCCGCGGCGTTCTCTGGAGAAACCGTCTTGGTTCCGCCATGTGGCAAGGGGCGCAGAGAGAACGTGGGCAAGCCGTGCCGCGGGATTCCTGATTCGGGAACAACGCGTCCGACGTCGCTTTTTACGAAAGAGGCGTTATGTCCCTGCCGAAGAGAGCAAACGAGGTGTTTCCCTCGGGAGACGGCGCTGAGCGTGCGCAAATCCGTGCGGGAAGCCTTATCGGTCCCTCTCAGTCCAGCCAGCGCTCCACGTTCTGGAGAAACAGATGGTGGAGACGGCGCGTCGCCGGGCCGGGGCGGCCGTTTCCGACAAGGATGTTGCCGATCCGGATGACGGGCATGACCTCCTTCATGGAGGAGGCAAGAAAACACTCCTGGGCGATGCGCAGTTCTTCGAGCCTGGGGGTGCGCTCCTCCACGGAAAATCCCGATTCTCTGGCGAGGGTGAGCACCACCTGGCGGGTGATGGAGGAAAGAACCCGGGAGAGCGGTGCGGTGACGAGAACACCCTCTATGGCGAGGAAGACGCTGCTCGATGCGGCTTCGGTGATTTCTCCGTCGGGGCAGTAGAGGGCCTCGAAGAACTCCGCTCTCCCTCCCTTGGCGACGGAGGGGGCGAGGTAGTCGATGGTCTTCACCGAAGGGTGCGGGCGGGGTTGGGGCAGGGGAAGAAGGGCCACTCCGTCCTGGTAGCAACGGTCGTCGAAGCGGCGAACCGGCTCGAAGAGGACGAAAAGCCTCGGCGAGGGGAAGGTCCCGTTCCGGTTTTCGTCTCCTCCGGTCAGATAGGGGCGCACGAGGACCTCGCTGTCGCCGTCCATGCGGGAGATGCCCTCCCGGATGATCCGGCGCAGCTCGTCCATGCTCAGAGGAGGCGTCATGTGCACCTGTTCCGCCGAGGCGAAGAAACGCTCCAGGTGAGGAGTGAGCGCGAAGGGGCGTCTGCCGTAGGTGCGCAGGGAGTCGAAGACGCCGATGCCTCGCTGGATGGCCAGATCCGTCACGGGGAGGCACGCCTCCCGAAGGGGCACGTAGGTTCCGTTCAGATAGCAGATGGACATGGAGATCACCTCGGAAAGAAATTGGTTCGTCTCCGTCACGTGTGTGGAACCGGCCTGATTCGCCCCGTTCCCGAAGGGACGGGAGAGTCGCGCCGATGGTTTCCGAAGGGGCGGAGTTTCCTGAGGGAGTATAGCAGGAACGGGACCGAAGGGGCAGCACTTCTTCGCGAAAACGTCGCCCGTGGTCTTCCGGGGGCTGTTGCGAGGTTGGAAAAGGCGAAGGGCTTTCGCCTGCTGCTACGCTACGCGGACGGTTTTTTGTCCTTTTGGCGGGCTTTTCCATCGGGCGGCTGCGGAGAGAGAAAAAAGAGAAAAACAAGACGGACAATGGAAGTCCGTGTAAAATTCTGAAAGAAGAGCGTTTACCCGGGAAACGTAAAGAGCGAGTTTCGCGAGGGCATTTTGCCGGATTCTGGGTGCGAAATGCCGAAGGCAAGCAACAAAGAACGTGAAGAACGGGGAGGTTTTGCAACGATGAAGACGAACAAGTTCGCGCTGCGTTTCGTCGCTGCGGCGACGATGGTGTTCCTTCTTGCGGGGGCGGCCTGGTGTGCCGACGTGGCCCTCACGTCGGTGGGGCAGAGTCCCGATGCGACCATGGTGAAGGTGGTCCTGAAGAAGCTCAAGGTGGAGAACGACCACGACAATCTGTTCACGCCGGAGAAGCTTGCCGGGCAGAAGGTGCTCCTCGCCGTGGTCGGGGGCAGTTCAAAGGGACTCGGTGCCGCCGGAATCGACAAGGATCAGGAGAAGGCCCGGGCCGTGGGCCTGATCGAGGCGGCAAAGGGAAAAGGAATAAAGGTGCTCGTGCTCCACGTGGGTGGCGCGGGGCGGCGGGGACAGCTCACGGACATGTTCATCGAGGCGGTGACCCCCCTTGCGGATGCACTGATCGTCGTCAAGGGAGGCAACGACGACGGTCTCTTCGGGCGGCTTATCGAGGGGAAGAATGTTCCCTTCGCGGAAGTTCCCACCGTGCGGGATACCGAGGGACCTCTCGGGGAATTCCTCAAACAGTGGGGCGTCCTGTAGGTCGCGGCAATCATGGACTGGTTCTGGCCTGAAGGGTTTTACACCCTGGTCATGGTGGGGGTGTTCGTCCTCGGGGCCTTTGCCCTGAAGCTGCCCATCGCCGTGGCCATGTCTCTGGCGGCGGTCTCGGGAGCGGTCGCGGCCGGGGAGGGCATTCCCCTCCGGCATCTCGTGGAGGGCACCTTCGGATATCTGGACACGATCCTCATCATCGCCTCGGCGATGATCTTCATGAAGACCGTGGAGCGCATCGGTCTTCTTGAGGCCGTGGCGGCCCGGATGATCCGCCGGTTCCGCTCCTTTCCGCTGCTGCTCTCCCTTGGCATTCTCCTGCTCATCATGGTTCCGGGAATGATCACGGGCTCCTCCACCGCGGCGGTGCTCACCACGGGTGCTCTCGTCGCGCCGGTGCTCATCCGGTTGGGCGTGCCGGTGCTCAAGACCGCCGCGGCCATCGCCATGGGCGCCATCTACGGCATGATCGCCCCGCCCATCAATCTTCCCGCCATGATCATCGGCGGCGGCATCGACATGCCCTACGTGGGCTTCGCCCTGCCTCTCCTGCTCTGCACGCTTCCTCTGGCGGTGGTGACGGCCCTTCTTCTCGTCTATCCCGATCTGCGGCGCTTCAAGGGGGACGAGGCGGCGCTGGAGGAACAGCTCCGGGAGATGGAGCGCACGCCTCTCACGCCGCGCCTCTTTCTGCCCATTCTCGTCCTCGTGGTTCTTTTGGGAGGCGAGACATTCCTGCCCGGAGTCTGGCCTGCCTTCGGCATGCCGCTGGATTTCCTGCTCGCCGCCCTGTCGGCGTTCCTCACGGGACGGCGCTGGAATCTCCTGGAGACGGCCACCTCCGCCGTTGAGGACACCCTTCCCGTGATGGGCATCCTCATGGGCGTGGGCATGTTCATTCAGGTCATGACGCTCATCGGTGTCCGGGGATTCGTGGTGGTCTCCGCGCTGGCGCTTCCCGCGTGGCTTCTCTACGTGGGCATCGCCACGTCGCTGCCGCTCTTCGGGGCCGTCTCCGCCTTCGGCGCCGCTTCGGTGCTCGGAGTGCCCTTCGTGCTCGCCCTGCTCGGCAAGAACGAGATCATCGTGGCTTCGGCCCTGTCCCTCATCGCCGGACTGGGGGACCTGATGCCTCCCACGGCGCTCGCGGGCATCTTCGCCGCCCAGGTCGTGGGGGAGGAAAACTACTTCCGGGTCCTGAAGCACTGCGTGATTCCCGCCGTCCTCACCGCGGCCTGGGGGATCGCGATCATTCTTGGCGCGTCCTTCGTGGCGGGCGTTCTCTATTAGGGAGGGTGGGACATGACTCCGATCTATCGCGGCATTGTCGCTCTGGTCCTTTTCCTCGTGCTTCGCTGCATGTTTCGGGAGAAGGACTTCTGGAAGCAGGTCACGGGGGCTCTCGTCCTGATCCCTTTGGTTCTGCGCCTGCTTTTGCTCAAGTAGGGGAGGCGATCCGGTGAAGATTCTGCGCGGTACTCCCGTCACCGCACTCGTTCTTCTCGTTCTCGCGGGGGCGGTGTCCTTCCTGGCCGCCCGGGAATTTCTCGCCATGCGGGTTCCCGATGTGGTGGTTCCGGCTCCCGGATACGAGACACATTTGCTTTCCGAGTGGGAACCTTCTCTCAAGGGAACTCCGGCGGACACACCCGTGTACATTCAGGCCGGGAGCGAGCCGGGCGGAACGGTACTCGTCATGGGGGGCACCCATCCCAACGAGCCCTCCAGCTCGCTCACGGCGGTGCTCTTTCTCGAGCGTGCCCGGGTGAACCGAGGGCGCCTGGTGGTGATCCCCTTCGCGAACATCATGGGATTCTCCCACAACGATCCTCAGGAGGCGTCGCCCCAGCGGCTTCACTTCACGCTCGCCGACGGTTCGGTACGCACTTTCAAGTACGGATCGAGAGCGACGAACCCCATTCATGCCTGGCCCGCTCCGGACGTGTACATCCACCCCCAGTCAGGGCAGGAACTGTCCGGGAAGGAAAAGAGCAATCTCAACCGAGCCCATCCCGGCACGCCCGACGGGGATCTCACGTCCAGGCTCGCCTATGGGCTGCGGCAGCTCATCGTCAAGGAAAAAATCGACCTCGCCTTCGACCTTCACGAGGCGTCGCCGGAATATCCCGTGGTCAACGCCATGGTGGCCCACGAGCGGAGCATGGAACTTGCCGCCATGGTGGTC
>NZ_JARKPW010000099.1:0-5253 GCF_029975095.1 Aminiphilus sp. | reverse complement strand
CGATAACACCCTCATTCCGTTGCGCCGTGATCGCTTGCGTGTCCATCTTCGTCACGTCCGAGCCTGAAAAGCCTGAACGATGCGGCGAAAATGCTCTCCCCGTTCTTTGTAGTTGTCATACGCATCCCAACTCGTGCACGCGGGAGAGAGGAGAACCATCATGCCAGGTCGGGCGAGAGACCTCGAAATCATCAAGGCCGTTTCCATATCAGCGGCCCGCTCATATTTGTCATACCCCGCCTCGTCAAGTGCACGACAGATATTTTCTCTTTCGCTGCCCATCACCACTGCTCGTTCGGCATAGTTTCGTACCGCCTCGGCAAGCCCGTCGTACGATTCTCCTTTACCCTGTCCACCCAGAATGACGATTTTCGGTTTTTCGAGCGAGGCCAGAGCAGTCACCGTAGCAGCCACGTTTGTTCCCTTAGAATCATCCACGTATTCGACTCCATCGATGGTTGCAACAATTTCGCACCGATGCGGCAAAGAACGAAACGTTTTTAATTCTTCCCTCAAACACTCGGGACGTCCTCCCAAAAGAACCGCCGCCGCCATAGCCATGGCAGCATTTTCCGCGTTATGTTTTCCTGGAATGGGCACTATCCGCCGATCAAAAAGAAAGATCCTCTCATCGCCCTGGCGCAAAAAACAGGACTCTTTCTCGAAAAAGACCACTTTTTCAAGCTTCTTCGAGTCTTCCCAAGCAAAGGGCACTGTAGGCATTCTCTCGTGGGTCCTGTAGAGAACCTGTTCCCGCTCCTGCCCGATTAAAGCTCCGCCGTCGGCGAGGAGATCGAAAAGTCGGAACTTCGCTTGTATATACTTTTCAAAGGATCCATGCCAATCCAAATGGTCCGGGTCGAGATTTGTAATGATACCAAGATGGACAGCGATATTTTTCGTCCAGTGAAGTTGAAAACTGCTCAACTCCATGACGACATCGTCGTACTCTACATCCGCAATATCGCCAAGAGGAAGACCGATGTTGCCCGCCACGACAACATTTCGTCCCACACCTCGAAGGAGATGCCCCAAAAGGGACACCGTAGTGCTCTTTCCGTTGCTCCCCGTGACAGCGACAAGGCGTCCCCGAAGAAAAGGAGCCACTGCATCGGCTTCCCCGGTCACCCTTATATTTAAAGAAAGCGCACGTTCCACCAAAGGCGCTTTTGGCGACACACCCGAGCTGAGAAGTAATTCGTCACAGGCGCAGGCCCGTTCGGAATGCCCTTCCTCCCACGAGATTCCCTCGCGGAAGAAAAGAGCTTTTGTCGACTCCGAGAGGACTTTCTGCTCCGTAACGAACACTCGTGCGCCTTTTCTTCGGGCAAACCGTGCCAACGACACTCCGCTGACGCCCGCACCTAAAACTGTTATCCTTTTGCCCGCAAACCTTTCCAACACAGTCACAGTCACAGTCACCGTCTCCTTGCCACGCCATCTCCATCAAATCATCGAAAGAGGAGGAATTTCAACAACACAAATGTTGCAAGCATGCCACATACATGAACAATCCAGAAGCGGGCCACGATTTGTGTCTCACTCCAACCCATCAGTTCAAAGTGGTGGTGCAACGGACTCATGCGGAAAATTCGCCTCTGGAAACCTCTGATCGCTAGTATTTGCAGAATCACCGAGGTGATCTCGACCAAAAAGAGAAACGACAGTGGAACAACAAGAATGGGGGTACCCGAGAAAATAGCCGTGCTCATGAGCAATCCACCAAAGAAATGAGCTCCCACATCCCCCATGAAGATTTTCGCCGGATGTGCATTGTGCCAGAGAAACCCCAAAGCGGTGACTAAACCAGTCATACCAGCCCAGGAAACGGCCTTCTCCACATCACCCAGCGCAAGAAGTCCCGTAAAAGAGATGACCGCTGCGCCGGCGGCGAGTCCGTCCAAACCATCGGTGACATTAAAAGCATTGAGAAAACCGACAGATGCGAACGTCAAGAGCATCGCGGCAAGAAAAAATTCCGGACGAAAACCTGGAAGAAATTCCAAATTCTGCGACGCAACAAACAATGACCACGGCAAACATACGGCGATCTGCGCCAAAAACTTTCCACGACTCGAAAGGCCTTCACTGGAACGATGCGAGAACTTGAGCCAATCATCAACAAATCCCACAAGTCCGGCGGCGAAGGGGAGACTCCAGATCTCAACGAGAAATCGCCTCTCTGAAGAGAGGAAGCAAAAAGCAAGGAAACACCCCACAAGCGCCACTCCGAGAAAAACAACGCCTCCCATTGTGGGTGTGCCACCCTTACGTTCAAGATGGCCTTGAGGTCCATATAATTTAATAAATTGTTCTATCCGCAACGTTTTTTGTTTTTTCAACCACCATTCCTGCATAATCACATTCAACACAAGCAGACAAACACCGCCAGCAATCGCCGTTGTCGTCATGTTCTCCGGGCCAATCCCCGCACCACCTTTTCCAGTTCGTAATACCGGGATCCCTTCACAAGGAGAATGTCCTCCGGTGCAAGCAAGGATTCTACCACGGCAAGAGCCTCCTCGGCATTGGCAACAGAGAAAACGTGATTATTCCGGAAGCTGCGCTCTCTATTAACATAGACGTCTTTCCATTCCTTGCCCACGAGAAGGACGACGTCACAACAAAGCGCTTTTTCAAGGAGACGCTCATGCCAAACCGCACTCTCTCTACCCAGTTCACGCATGCCCCCCAGGATCGCTACGATTCGCTCCTCATCCTTCTTTTTTATTGCAAAAAGGTTGTCCAATGCGACCGAAAGAGAAGCTGGATTCGCGTTGTAGGCTTCATCGATAAGCAGTCCGCCCCCCTCTCGAAAGAGGATGACTCCCCGGCCTTGCGGCGGTGTCATTGTACCGATCCTCCGGACAAGCTCTTCCAAGGGTTGTTCGAACGCAACCCCCAGAGCGAATCCAAAGGCAACAGTATACGCATGCTGGATGCCGAAAAGGGGCACGGAACAATCGAGAACTTTTCCAAAAACATCACAACGGACTGACAATTCCGGAACCATACCGTCAAAGCGTGATTCCGCATGAAGAATACGTACTCCCCCCCCCGAAGGGACTTGATACCCTATGGGGAAAAGTCGCCAAGGTCGGTTAGTAGTTTCCACACGCCGCCTCAGGAGATCATTATCATAATTATAGGACAAAGCGCGGAGCTGCCGTGAGCAGGTAATTTCCCACTTTGCGCTGAGAACTCCCTCTATGGATCCGAATCCTTCAAGGTGTGCCGGAGCAATTTCCGTAATCACTGCTATATCAGGCTCATAGGTTTCGGTAAGTTCACGTATTTCTCCGGAAGCATTCGCGCCCATCTCCAAAAGGAGGACTTCCGTGGCAACGGGCATGGAAAGCACGGTGAGCGCGCATCCTATCCGGGTGTTGTGACTCTTGGCAGCGGAATGGACACGTAGAGCGGGAGAAAGGACGTTACGCACAAGCTCTTTGGTGGTGGTTTTCCCTACACTTCCGGTTACGGCAATGCGTCGGCGAGGTTTGCAACGTGCAAGATAGGCAAGTGCCATGTCCTCCAGGGCTTTTTCCGTATTTTCCACCCAAAGGACCGCGTTCTCCCTGTCAAAAGAGTCCACGGCGAACAAATCCCTTCTATCGCTTTGCAGAACAAAGAACGTCGCACCTCTCGAAAGTGCGTCCGAAACAAAGCGGTGACCATCCACGGAGGCGCCGGGAATCGCGGCAAATCCCTCGCCTGGCCGCACTTCCCTGCTGTCGGTCCGAAACATTGACGGCATCGCGCCATCCGGTCCCGTCAAGAAACCTTTTGCCGCCGCCGCCGCCTCACTGCGCTTCCAAAACGATGCCTGCGTCATTCCCATGAAATACTCCTATCTTTCGCCCAACGTAAAAAAGCATCCTTGTCGCTGTAGGGAATTTTGCGGTTTTCCCGAAGAATGTAGCGCTCCGGCCCCTTTCCCGCAAGAAGAACAACGTCACCCGGACCTGCCGCATCCAAAGCGGTACGCACTGCCTCTTCTCGTTCGAGAATGACGAGGGTTCGTTCTTCACCACCGACTTCGCGTATTCCCTCCAGGTTCTGTTGCGCTATCGCTGCGGGATCCTCGTTTCTCGGGTTGTCCATGGTGACGACAATGCGATCTGCCAGCGCGGCCATCACTTTCCCTATGAGGGGTCGATTTTCCGCGTAGCGTTCTCCACCTGATCCGAACACCACAATAATACGTCCGGAACAGATCTCTCGAAGTGTACAAAGCACTTTCTCCATCGCATCCGGACTGTGGGCGTAATCAATGATGCACGCGAACCCGCTGTGCGTTCGAAACCGCTCCATCCGCCCCGGCACCTGAGGGACATTTCGCAAACCGATAAGAATCATCTCCGGATCGATACCCACCGCATAAGCCAGGGCTGTCGCACCTAAGGCATTCGCAAAGCTGAATTTTCCTGCAAGGGGAACGGAGAAAGCAAGTGGCGATCTGCCAGGAAAATGAAGTTTTCCGGACACACCTTCGAGCGTTGAGGAAATATCGCTTCCGTACACGGCGGCACCATTTTCAGACGTAAAGCCAAATCCCAACAAGGAGTTCCCGTATTTCGACAGGAGACGTCTTCCATAGGGGTCATCCGCATTCACTGCGCCTTTCCAACCTTTCAATGTATATTCTTCAAAAAGCAAGGATTTTGCCTCGAAATAGCCTTCCATTGTTCCATGAAAATCCAAATGTTCCGATGTGAGATTTGTAAAAAGAACACCCTCAAAGAGACAGCCGCGAAGTCGACCAAGCATTAAACCATGAGAAGACGCTTCAAGAACACAGGTGGAGCACCTGTTTTTCACCATGCGCGCCAACCAGTGCTGGATATCGCTCGCCTCAGGCGTAGTTCGCTCTGCGTATTCATCTACCATGCCGTCACTGTAGGTGATTGTTCCCAGGAGACCACAGGGTTCTCCCGCTGCTTGAAAAATTGAACGTAAAAGGTATGTGGAAGAGGTTTTTCCATTCGTACCCGTAACCGCAAACATGCGCAACTTTTCCGACGGATAGCCTTCTAGTGCGGCAGCAACGTATCCAAGGGACTTACGAATATCCGAAACAAGGATCTGGGGAAGTGGCAACGAAAGAGGTTCTTCACACAGGAAAGCCGCAGCTCCTGCGGCTGCGGCCAACTCTGCGAAATCCCGACCATCGTGATTTTCTCCTCGTACACAGCAGAATAGAGAGCCCGGAGAAACTTGCATGTGTTCGACAACTTCATTCTCCAAATAAGG
>NZ_JARKPW010000076.1:0-1775 GCF_029975095.1 Aminiphilus sp. | reverse complement strand
CGCACGCCTCGCGTTCCGTTTCGGAGCACCTCCGGCTCAGGAGCCGGAGTTGCTCCGCAAAGGGGCCTCGGGGTCGCCCTCCACGACGGGTACGGAGCCGGACGACAGGAAGGCTTCCAGGTTTTCGTAACCGTGGTGCGCGGCGATCTCGTCCAAGCTGACCTCTTCGGTGTCCGAGTCGGACATCGGGGCAGCCGGGTTCATCGCTGCCCCGCCCAGCAGGGCGAACGCCGACGGCAGAGCCCGGCCGATGAGGCATTTCCATTGCGGGTGGTAGTCCGGGTCCTGGGGGTCACTGGAGATGAGGCGTGCGGTCTCCCCCACGCCGACGCCCAGAGTCCCTTTCTTGAATCCGGTGCACAGCAGCTTGCCGTACTCGCAGTTGAGGGGAGTGATGTCGTCGGCCGCGTACACCTTGCGCCCTCCCGACTTCCGCGTGATCACGAACTGGCTGCTCTTGTACTTCGCGGATTCTTCGGGGGTGGGGAGGCGGTAGTAGAGCACGTGATCCAGGTTGAGGGCGCGGTCATGGATCGGGAATTCGAGCTGGGTCGCGTCCAGACTGCGGAATTTGGCGGGCGGGGTGAGCTCGGACATGGTATCTCCTGATGTGCGGGTTAGAAGTAGGTGAGCCGGAACTCGTCGTCTCCGGAACCGGTGCAGGTTCCTTCTATCTGGTAGGCCCGGATGGAGCCGCGCGGACTGCCACCAGGTTTGTCGATCTGGAACAGCGGGGCGTGGAGCCGGAACCGGTTGCCCGGCTCCTGTCCCACGGTGAGCCCCAGGGGCAGCTTGGTGCGCTGCTCCCAAAGCGCATACGGATCCCAGTTGGCCAGCTTATCCTGCTCGGGGTCGATGCGGATGACCGGCTTGCGCCCTCCCAGGTAGTATTCGGCGATCCCTTCGGGAGAATTGGCGTCTTCGCGCGGAGCCAAGGTGCCACCGAGCGAGAACGTGACGCCCTTGAACACCGGCGCATAAGCGCCCAACCTGGCCCCAGCGCGTTCCAGCCTGGGGGGGACGATGTCCGCAGGCACCACGGCGGGCAGGTCGGGTACGTCCGCCGGACGGGTCCACAGGGCGGTACCGGTGAAATTCAGCATGCACGGTTTGCCCGCCTCGCCCGTCAGCTCGAAGGTTCCCCGCCAGCCCTTGAGCAGGTAGAGGACATGGTCCAGGTACAGGTATCCCAGGGCGGACGACTGGGCCGACATCCGCGACGTGACCGGACGGTACTCGATCCCGGGTACCGGTTCGGCCGCCGCGACGGTCGTGGCCGCCGAGGTCGAGCCGGTGAGAGTCTCGCCCTCCTCGAATTCCCCCACGACTCCGCGCAGGACCAGCACGGAGTCGTCCAGGCACTGCACCACACCGGTGGCCGCCGAGGTCGAGCCGATGACCGTCTCGCCCGTGATGAAACCTTCGGGCTGGGCCTCGCAGGCGATGCGGTGGACGGCGGTTTTTTGCATCCCGCACGCCTCCAGGATCGGCCCGTAGTCGGGGGGCTGCACGCTCCCGCCCACGTCCAGGAGCCCTCCATGGGCCTCGATGGAGAACTTGAAGGGCTGGCGTTTCGCCCCCAGGATCGAGCCACGGGGAGTGTACGTGCTCTGCACCACATTGCGCTCGACAACGTCGCCCTCGATCTCGGGTTCGGCTCCGGAGGCGATGAGCAGGGGGGTCAGCCCGTCGGCGGGGTTGGCGTCATTGCCGTATGCGCTTTCTTTCTTCACGCGGAAGATGCACAGATTGTTCAGTTGCGGGTCATGCATGGA
>NZ_JARKPW010000072.1:0-13266 GCF_029975095.1 Aminiphilus sp. | reverse complement strand
CGGGTATGGCGTGGGGCATGGACCCGTTCTCTCCGGAGGCGACGATGATGTCGAAGGCTTTTCCTTCGGCACCCAGAAGCTCCATCTCGTAGGCCAGATCGCGTGCCAGGTCTCGTTCCGTCGTGCCGGGAACGACCTTGGGAAGAAGAGCGGCAAAGGCTCTGTCGGCGATGTCCGCGGCTTTTGCGATGCGTGTCCGTTCCTCCTCGTCTTTGACATAGCGCAGGAGGTCCACGCCTTTTTCCGCAGGAAGAAATGCCACGTCTCCGAGCGCGCTGGAGATCTCCTGGTAGAGGGCGAAGCTGACGAAGGAAGGCTCGAAACGGATTTTTTCAAGCCCCGTTTTCCTGGCGAGAGCGGAGATGGTCTCTCCCAGAGGGGGGAGGGGATCGCGCCAGCGCACGATCTCAAAGTGGGGACACTCCGTGGCGGCCTGCTCCGTGTAGCGCGAATCGGTGATGAGAAAGGCGTCTTTTTCGGTGACGAGACCGTAGGAATCAGCCCCGGTGAATCCAGAGAGATAGCGCAGATTTGTCGGGCGAAGGATGAAAAGCCCTTCCGCGCCGCCGAGAAGGATTTCGTTTCGCAAGCGTCGTAGACGTTCGATGGAAGCTCTCCTCCTTGTGATGTATGATATTTTAGATACAACTTTGATGGAAAAAATAACACGGAGCGATAAATTTGTCAAGAATTGGAAGGATTTAAATTAAATGCGAACTTTTTCCTCTCAGAGAGATGTATTTCCCCGCCGGCGAAAACATCCCGGCGATTCTTCCGCGAAAAGAAAGTGGTTGCTTGTGTGCATGGAAAGTGTCATGAAACTTCGAGGAAAAGAGCGATCTTGCTGCATCATCCGGATAGTCCACCGGAACGTGCTTCTCTGGAAGGAAACGCGGTGGACTATAATGAGGCTGCAGGTGTACGGTTTTGTGAAACAGGATGTTCTCCTCATGGAGAAAAGGGAGGCGACGTGTCATGCCGTTTCGAAAAAGTTGTGACGGTTCCCTCCGGGGGAGGGTACAAGCTTCTTCTCGGGCGCTTTGGCTCCGGAAGGGGCGAATCGTCTCTCCCGGAACGGGTTCGGGTGAGAGCGAATCCCTTCTGGCCTGGGGGGAACGGATTGTTGCCGTGGGAAAGGATGACGAGGTGGCAAGGCACCCTCTCGCCGGAACGGCGGAACAGGTGGACGCGGCGGGGCGACGGGTGATTCCAGGCATCGTCGATGCTCATGTGCATTTTGCCGCCGCCGTGGAGGGGCGGACCGCCGTGGATCTCGGCTCCTGCGCGACGCTCAAGGAGGTTGTGGAGCGCCTGTCCCGCAGGGCGGAAACGCTTCCCCCTTCGGCGTGGGTGAGGGGCATGCACTTCGATCACAACCGTTTCGCCGAGAAACGATTGCCCGAGCGGCGCGAACTCGACAGGATTCCCAATCCCGTCTTGCTCACCAGGCTCTGTTACCATGCTCATTGCGCCAACACTCCCGCGCTGCGTGCCGCAGGGGTGCTGGATGCACCGGACCTTCCCGAGGGGTTTCAGCGCGATGCGGAGGGAACTCTCACGGGGGTGGTCCTCGAGAGTGGTGCGGACCGCCTGTACCGGGCCTATCGGGCCGCAGGAGGCGACGAGGAGGCGTTGCTCGAAGGGATGGCCCGAATGATGGAGGAATGGGCCTCCTTCGGTATCACCGCCTTCAACACGACCTCGGCGGAACATATCGGCATCGTGGAATCCCTGGGAGCGTATCAGGAGCTGCAGCGTCGGGGAAGGCAGCTCCAGCGCGTGGTGGTCCACACGAACAGCCTTCCGCCTTTCGGCATGCAATCGGGCTTCGGCTCTTCCCTGCTTCGTTTCGGAGGGCTCAAACTCTTTGCCGACGGTGGCTTCTGCGCTCGCACGGGAGCCATGAGCTTCGTCTACCCCGGAGAGGAGACGAGCGGCTATCGGGGACTGCTCGCCTACGGCGACGAGGAACTCTACGCCCTTTTCCGCGACGCCCAGCAGCGGGGGGTGCAGATCGCGGTGCACTGCATCGGTGATCGAGCCCTCGACCAGATTCTGGATGCCTTCGAGCGTGCAGGGCGCACGTTCCCCAGACCGGAACTGCGGCATCGCGTCATTCACTGCTACGTGGTGCGGCCGGACCAGCGGAAACGCATGCGCGCCCTCGGTCTCGCGGCGGATGTACAGCCTCGCTTTCTCGCCGACGAAATCGACATCGCCGAAGCGAATCTTCCCGGGCCGGTGCGTCCCTTCTCCTACGCCTGGAGATCCCTTCTCGACGAAGGGCTGCTCGTCACGGGCAGCTCCGACTGTCCCGCCGCCCATCCCAATCCGTGGCTCGGCGTGGAGGCGGCGGTGAACCGGGTGCGTGCCCTGGAGCGGACGCCCGCAGGAGGGTGGGGACCGGAGCAGAAACTGACTCTCGACGAGGCGCTCGCCCTGTTCACGAAAAACGCCGCCGAGGCGGTGGGCCTCGATGAGGCGGGGCGGCTCGAACCGGGCATGCTGGCGGATTTTCTTCTTCTTGAGGATGACCCCTGGGAGATGGATCCGGAGAAACTGGGGAATGTTCGTGTCTGGCGCACCTATCGCGGCGGAGAGCTGCTTTTTGAGCGCGTGCGTTGAGGAGAGGCAAGGGAGGGCGACGCCTTCCCTTGCGATCAGCACGCCTTGGACGACGAGGAGGCTTTCTTCCCCCGGGAGAAAAAGCGTTTGAGGGCCTCCAGTGAGTTGTCCGAGCCCTCGAGAGTGAGCAGGGCCACGGCGCCGGCGATGGCGACGGCACCCAGAATGGTCTGGAGAGAGGCGTGTTCCCCCAGGAGAATACTGCTCCAGAAGATGGCGAAAGCCAGCTCTGCCGTGGAGAGGATGGACGCCACCGTTCCGGGAATGACCTTCAGCGCCGCCAGAAGGATGCCGTAAGCCAGGAGCGTGGGAATGGCCACCACGTAGGCCAGAAGGAGCCACCCCTTGAGGGGGAGTCCCTGCAGGCAGGCGAGGGACCCCGTCGGGACGGCGATGCACCACATGAGCACTGCCCCCCAGAAGAACGTGGCGAAGTAGTTGGTGAAGGGGTCGGTTCTTCCCAGGCCGTATTTTCCGTTCAGAATGAACGCCGCGTAGGAAAACCCCGAGAGAAGCATGCAGAGAATGCCCACGAGATCGAGATGGCCCGGTTCGACTCCTCCGACGGCGAACCACACGCCCCCCAGGCCCAGGACCAGAGCGACGAGACGGATCCGCGTGAGGGACTCCTTTCCCCAGATGGCTGCCATGGCGATGACCCAGAGGGGAGACGTATAGAAGAGAACGGTGGCAAAGCCGATAGGGATGCGCACCATGCCGATGTTGCTGAGAAGGTAGACGCCGACGACTCCGAAAAGACCGCCGGCAATGCGGTATGGGAGTTGTCGGAACAGTTCCCGGAAGGAGTCTCGGTACCGCACCAGGGCGAAGACGGCGACGCACAGGGCGGCGCCGGTACCCCGCACGAGTCCCACGGTGATCGGTTCGACGCCGAAGGCGTAGAGGCCGCGGAAAGTGGGGCCGATGAGACCCCAGATGGCGGCGCTGGTGAGTGCCGCAAGAATGCCCAGCACGTACATGCAGGTGTTGCCTCCTTCAGCGCGTCCGACGATGGGACGGTTTTGAACGTCTTCTCTTGTTTCCCCTTCATGATATCGCGTACAATCCCTTGTGTCCCGAACCAACAGCCATGATCATGAGAGAGCCATTGTTCTGTTCTCTCCGCAAAGACTTCCAAAGAGGGACGGGCACGTTCTTCCCTGGTCGCCCGTGGTACCATGTTTCCGCTCACGGACGCGATACGATATGCGGGTGGATTTGGAACGCGGTTCGCCTGCGCCCGTCCGCGGCGGTGGCGCACTGGAGCGGACGGGCGCAGGCGAACCCGAGGGAGAAGAGACATATGACCGTTTTCATGCTCGTTCTCAATTTGATTCTCAACATTCTGGCGAGTGTCTTCATCAAGATCGGCATGCGCGGTGCCTCCGGCGAGGTGGGAGGCGCGGTGCTGCACATGCTGCGCACCTGGCAGATCTACGCGGCGGTGGCCTGTTTCGGCGGCGGATTCGTCACCTACAGTCTCCTGCTGGCGAGGATGCATCTGAGCGTGGTCTACCCCCTGATGATGGGAAGCATCGCTGCGGGGCTCTCGTTCGTGGCGGTGTTCTGTTTCGGGGAGACCTTCAGTCTTGTGAAAGGCGTCGGCCTGGTGCTCGTCGTGGCGGGAGTCTGGTGTCTCACCAGGTAGTCCGTCGTGCTCTTCACAGAGGAATATTGCCGCCAAAGTCGAAAGAAAGAATGGGGTGACGTCTTTGTCGGCGTTTCCCTTGCTGGCGGGATGGAAGGCACTTTTTCGTCGGAGAGGGAAGATATCCAAGGCGGATCTGTCATCCACGGTCTCCTGCCGGCGTGGAGGCGTCTCAGGGGGGCCCCCTGACGATGAGGAAGCATCGGGTTCGGCGTGTGGAAGCCTTACCGAGGAGATACGCTGTCCCGCAGAAGCGGAGGCTTTTGGTTCCGGAAGGAGGTTCGGGAAATGCGTGAACTCGCCGTCGTGATCCCCGTCTACAACGAGGCCGAACAGATCGCACGAACGGTGGCTGCCGTCGAGGCGGCTCTCGGGGATTGTTCTGATCTGCGGTACCGTTTTCTTCTCGTGGACGACGGATCCGCGGATGGTTCGTGGCAGGCCATTTCGAAACTCGCCGATGACAAGCCGCACCTCCGGGGTGTGCGCCTCAGCCGGAACTTCGGCAAGGAGGCGGCGCTCTGCGCCGGGCTGGATCTCGCCGAAGGCGTTTCCTGTCTCATCATGGACGCGGACCTGCAGCATCCGCCGGATGTGCTTCCCCGCATGGTCGCCCTCTGGCGGGAGGGATATGACGTAGTGGAGGGCGTGAAGACCAGTCGGGGAAAGGAGAGCCTTTCCTATCGCCTTCTGGCTGGTTCCTTCTACTGGATTCTTGAGCGCCTCTCGGGGTTTTCCTTCGAAAACGGTTCGGATTTCAAGCTCCTCGACGCCAAGGTGGTGGCCGCCTGGAAGCGGATGGGCGAGAGCCGCACTTTTTTCCGCGGCATGTCCGCGTGGCTCGGTTTCCGGCGTGTCACTGTTCCCTTTGCCGTGGGAGAGCGCGGGGCGGGGCGGAGCGGTTGGTCGGCTTTCAAGCTGATCCGGCTCGCCGTGGACGCCATCTCTTCCTTCACCTCAGCACCGTTGCACGTCGTTACGATATTGGGCCTCTTTCTCTTCCTCTTCGCCGGAGTTCTCGGCGCGCAGACCTTGGCCAACAAAGTGCGGTGGCTTGCGGTGGACGGATTCACCACGGTGATCCTGCTCCAGTTGCTCATCGGAAGCATTCTCATGATGAGCCTGGGCATCATCGGTATCTACATCGCCAGGATCTTCGACGAGGTGAAGCACAGGCCCCGGTACGTTATCGCCGAGGCCACCGCCTCCACCGGGAAAGATTCCGGGGAACCTGACTGAGATGCTGTCCGGTTTTCTTTTTCTCTGCCTCTGTACCGCCGTGGGATTCGTTTTTCTCCGGGAAATGCTGCCCTCCCTTTGGGACGACGGCCTGAACGTCCATCGCCTCCTCCGGAAGTGCCGAGAAAACGCAACCGGGATGGAAGACCGGGGAGCGGAGAGCGGTCTGTCGGAAGACGGAGGAAAAGCGGTCCGGCGGTGGATGGTGCTCCTTCCGGCGTCATGGATTTCCGGAACGCTTTGTGTCACCTGGTTCGTCTATCTCGCCGCCTATGCCCTGCGGAGGACCGCCGCGCCGCTCCTCTGGGCGAACGTGCTGGCTTTCCTGTTCTTCGGTATCGTGCTCTCCGTCTGGCTTCTGCGACGGCGGCGGCTCTTTTCCGGAGCCCACGGATGGAGCGCCGGGGACATCCTCGGAGTACTCTCGGCCTCGAAACTTGAGATGAGCGTCCTCCTCGTCGCCGCCCTGGGGATGGGGTATCTGGATTTTCGCACCTGCTTCGAGAGCAGGGGAGATCTGGCGCTCGGCGTGTCCGCCTTCAGCGATCTCGTGACGCACGTGTCCATGATCCGCTCTTTTTCACTGGGAGCGAATTTCCCCACCGAGTACGTCTATTTCGCCGACGGGACCGTGCGCTATCACTTTCTTTTCCAGTTTTTCACGGGAAACCTGGAATATCTGGGCATGCCCCTCGCCCTTGCGCTGAACCTCACGAGCATCCTCGCCTTCGTTGCCATGATCGCCCTTCTTTTCAGTCTTACCGTCGCCCTCTGCGGAGACCGAATTGCGGCTCTCCTCGCCTGCGTTCTCGCCTTCTTCCGAAGCTCCTGGGCCTTCTTCACCTTTGCCGGAGAGGCGACGTCCTTTTCCGATCTGTGGCATCGCATCCTCCGCGTGAGCGAGCACATCGGAAAAACCCCCTATGAACACTGGGGCCTCTGGAACCAGAACGTCTTCGTGAACCAGAGGCACTTTCCCTTCGCGGTGGCGCTCTTGCTGTTGGTCCTGCTCTGCATGCTCCCCACCTTCGCGGCCATGATGGACCGGCTTCGGCGGGGGCGCTTCTCCGAACGCGTCGGAGAGCTACTGCTCGCGAGAGATGCCTGGATTCCCGGCGATCTCCGGAGAGGGTGCGCTCTGGGAGTGCTCCTGGGAATGTCCGCCTTCTGGAACGGGGCAGTATTCATCGCGGCTCTTCTCGTGCTCTTCGTGTTCGCCCTCTTCTCGAAACATCGCCTGGAATATCTGCTGCTGGCCGCTCTCGCCCTCGCGCTCGCCAAACTGCAGGGGGCGTTTTTTCTGGGCGATGTCCCCGCCGTGGCCCCGAAATTCTTTCTCGGCTTCGTTGCGCCGGTCAAGACGAACTACGGTGTCTTCCGGTACTATCTGGAACTCTTCGGCGTTCTCCCCTTCGCCGTGCTCGCGTCACTTGCCCTGCCCCTCTCGGGGGGCGCGGTCTTTCTGGCCGCGGCGGGAGCGCCCTTCCTCTTCGCCAACTTCGTGCAGCTCACTCCGGACATCGTGGTGAACCACAAATATATCCAGATCGCGGTTTTTCTGGCGAACATTCCCGTGGCGTTTCTTCTGGCGACCCTCTTTCGCGAGCGGGCGACACGCCTTCTCGGGGTGCTGCTTCTCGCCGTTCTCACCGTGACGGGCGTGGTGGATCTCCGGGCGGTGCACAACATCAACGACCCCGCCCGGGCGGTGCGGATCAGAGAGCAGGATCCGGTGAAGCTCTGGGCGCTGGAGCATATCGGGTCGGACGAGCTGGTCCTCACGAAGAACTACTACATGCATCCCCTCCTGGCCGCGGGGAGAAAACTCTACAATGGCTGGCAGTACTACGCATGGTCGGCGGGGTACCCCACCGCGGCCAGGGATCGGATCGTCAAGAAGATCTTCGAGGGGACCGATCCCGAGGCAGTGAAGGCGCTTCTTGCGGAAAACCGCATCGGATACGTTCTCGTCGACGGGGAGACCCGGAGGGAGTTCAAGGTGAACGAAGTGCTCCTCAACAGGGTGCTCGAAAGGGTTTTTTCTCATCCCCCCTCCGGAACGGCCATCTATCGCGTGCCGAAAAACGAGGACTGCGACGCATTGCAGGAAAAGGAATCCGCCGAATAACAAAGGAGATGGGGACGGAGAAAGGGTGCGGGAAGAGGGGAACGGTCGCGTTCTCCGGAGAGGCGACGTGTCTCGGGACGCCCTTTTCTGTCGGGCCGACGGCGGAAAATCGAGGACCAGGGAGGAATGAACATGGCACGGATCCAGGACAGAAGCGGGCGGTCCGAGGCGGAGACGGCCTCGGACATCGACCTTTCCGTGGTCGTACCCGTCTACAACGAACAGGAAGTGCTTCTGGAGAGCTACCGGCGTCTTTCGAAGGTCCTTTCCGGCATGGAGGAGCGCTACGAACTCGTCTTTGTGGACGACGGCAGCCGGGATGCCACCAGGGCCATTCTTCGGGAACTCGCGACACGGGACCCCAACGTGCGGTTCATCGGCTTCTCCCGGAACTTCGGGCACCAGGCGGCCATCACTGCCGGCGTGGACGCTTCCGCCGGCAAGGCGGTGGTGATCATCGACGCGGACCTCCAGGACCCGCCGGAGCTGATCCCTCGCATGGTGGCGAAATGGAAAGAAGGCTACGAGGTGGTCTACGGAAAGCGCACCAAGCGCAAGGGGGAGACGGCCTTCAAAAAGATCACCGCCGCGGTTTTCTACCGCTTCCTCCGTGCCATGGCGAACCAGGACATTCCCGTGGATGCGGGGGACTTCCGGCTTCTCGACCGGCGCATCTGCCGCATTCTCCTGGAGAACGTGAACGAGCGGTGCCGGTACATGCGGGGGCTGGTGAGCTGGATGGGCTTCCGCCAGACCTTCATCGAATACGAGCGGGAGGAACGCTTCGCGGGAGTCACCAAGTATCCGCTGAAGAAAATGGTCCGTCTCGCCATGGATGCCATCACGGCCTTCACCATGCCGCTCAAGATCGCCACCTGGGTGGGGTTTTCCCTGTCGGGGCTCAGCTTTCTCTACCTGCTGGTGAACATCTACCTGAAGCTCTTCACGAACATCACCTGGCCCGGGTGGACGTCCCTCATTGTGGTGAGCCTCTTCTTCAACGGCGTGATCCTCATCATGCTCGGCCTCATGGGGGAATACATCGCCCGGATCATCGAGGAGGTGAAGGGGCGCCCCCTCTATCTCGTGGCGGAGACGGGCAACATGGAGGAACGCGCCTTTCGGGACAACGGAGACCTCCGGCGGGGGGATGGGCGTTACCCCGCCTGAACGTTCGCGTTTTCCCGGATTCTTCCTCCGACCGAATGGAGGAAGAATCCGAAAGCGGGAGTTGTGTGCGTCAAGTTGTGCAAAAAGGTTCCCATGGTGTTTGGCGGTCGTCTGTGGCGATGAGCCACACTTTTCCAGGAGTGCCTGTGCGGTGCCGATGAACATTCGCGGAAACGGATGGAGCGGAGCGCTCCGAGGCAAAGGGCGGGAGCATCGCGGAAGTTCCTCGCGAGCGCATATCGTAGCGGAAGCGGCGAAGGAGAGGGCGTGTCGCAGCCTCCGGCGCCGGCGCATGCCCGTACCGCAGCGGTGTCGCGAAAGCGACTTTCACGTTCAAGGAATCTCTGAAAAAACGCTACGTTGGCCTCGGAAAAAGGCGGTGCGATTAAAAACGAGAGAGATAAACTCCTTTAAGCAGAGTTTCCTCAAAGGGGTCCTGCGCTCGTGTCCTTCGGAACGCTCCGTCAGTGCGGCGTCGCTTCTTCCATTTCCCGCCCTTCCGAGGCGGAAGGGGACGCAGGCTCCTTCCGCTCCTCCGCGGAGGGAGACGCGGCCCCTCCTTGTTCCGCCGAGGAGGCGGTTTCGCCGACGATCTCGATGACGACGAGGTCGCCGCTTCGGAAGACCACGTTTCCAAGAGCGGCGAGCCCATCCTCGTCGAGCTTGGGGAAACGCTTCCGCTCTGCCGCACCCACCACGATGTAGCGAATGCCGTAGCGGGAAAGAAGCGTCTGGGCTTCCCCGCCCTTCGGCGCCTCGTAGATGGCGCGGACCTCCCGGGAACGACGGTTCGGAAGGTTCGCGTCATTCCGCCAGAGCCATTCGTGGGCGTGCCATCCAAGGATGGTGGGGAGCCCCGTGGCCATGGAGATGCGCCCGAAATCGCTGTAGCTCTCCCCGTCCGCCTCCAGAAGAGGAACCTGTCCCGTCACGGTTTCGTTGAACCAGGCGATGGCGGCCCGGTCGTCCTTGGCGCGGAAATTCATGAAATCCAGACCGTCCAGCCCTTTCCAGGCTTCCCTGGCGGGGTAGTAGGTGCCCACGGCCTTCGGAAAATAGAGCAGGGGAAGAAGCACCACGAAATAGAAGAACACGGCGAGTCCCTTGCGGAACAAAAGCCTTCGGGGCAGCTCCGCGAGGCGTACCATGACGTATCCCGAGGCGATTCCCCAGAGGATGAAGGCTTGGTAGCCGAGCTTGAACATGGTGTTCGCCCGATGGTAGTCCGCGCCGTAGATGTCCTTCACGTACACCAGTTCCGGAATGGCCACCAGACCGATCCCCGCCAGGCAGAGCGCCCCCGCGAAGAGATCTCCCGGCGAGAGGGCACGCCACCAAAGGACGAACCCTCTTCCGGGTCCCCGCCGTTTCAGGCAACGCCCCAGGAGGAAGAAGACGAAGCCCAGAAAGAGGGTCGCCGTGAGGAGTTTGTCTCCCCACAGGACGAGGAGCTGCCAGGGCAGCGACCGGGACAGAACGGGAAAAATTCCCTTCACGAAGCTCTGGAAACGGAGCAAAAACGGCAGTGCCACCAGGAGCGACAGCGCTCCCGTGGCGAGGAGTGCTCCCGTACCCCCCGCGAGGGCGCGGAAGAACCGCCCCTTCCGTCGCCAGAGCCAGACGAAGGTGATGCCGCCGAAGAGTGCCGTGTGCACGGGGAAATCCCAGGAGTTCGTCATCTGCATGATCCCCACGAGAAATCCTCCCAGAGCGAGCCGGTCCACCGAAGGCCCCCGTGCCGCCGTGGTGAGAAGGACTCCCAGTGAAGTAAGCGTCACGGGGATGTCCGACACGTGCCCGTGCAGATCCGCCACCACGAAGGAGTAGAGGGGAAATTCGTGAATGGTCTTATCCTTGGCGGGAGGGAAATACCCGATATACCTGGTCGCGTCGGGATACCAATAGCTCTTGGTCGGACCCGAGTACACTCCCTGGTTTTTGAGAAAGGGAAGGGCATGCCCGTGGACGAAGCCGTGAAGGTTGCCTCCGCAGGCGACGAGGAGCGCCGCGATGGTTCCCGCGGCAAGGTTTTTCAGGAACGCACTCTTGTCCGTCGCTGTGGAGGAACGGACGAAACGGGAACGCCGCACCAGGGAGACGGCGGCCCATCCGAGGGAGAAGGCGAGCGTGACGGTCTGGCCGAAGAGCGTCGCGAGCATGAGGTTGTAGGCCACCTGAGGTGCCGTTCCCGTGAGGATGGTGAGGAAGGCGCAGAGGTAATGTCCGAAATAGTAGTAGTTGATGGGCTCTCCCGCGAGCCACATGTCCGTGGGGGGCATGGTGCCGCTTCGGAGGGCGGCGTTCACGAAACCGAAATCCATGAATTTTTCCAGGCCGTGGATGGAGGGCTGGAATCCCCGCACCCAGGCCCAGAAAAGAAAGGCCGCGAGAAAGAGCAGTTCTGAAAAGAGAACCTGTTTCCAGGAAACCGCTTTTTCCCCATCGCTTGCCGAAACAACCGTCTTCGCGATGTGTTCCGGAGTTGCACCGCGTCGGCCGTGTTGCCACAGGAGGAACAGCGTCCCGCACAGCGCGACGAGAGCCGTACTCCCCAGGACGGAGGTGCGGCCGAAGGGGGCGATTCCGAGCGCCGCGGCAAGCCAGCTCAGGTAGCCGGCGAAAAGAACACCCAGGGCCTTGGCGAAGGGCCACGCACCGTCTCGGAAGACGGGAAGAAGGCGTCGGGCGAAAGGAGCCGCGGCGAGGGTCAGGAAAAGGAGTGCCGCCCACCATCGGAGTGCGAGGAGGAAGAAGGGGGATTCGAGAAAGACGATCCCCTGCCGGAAAAGATGGGGAGCGTAGTCGATCACGGCGCGCTCCTCCCCGAAAAGTCCAGGATTTCGGGGGAACGGAGCCCCTGCTCGATGGCGTAGTTCTGGCCGCGGTCCTCGGGGTAGATCTGGGCCATGCAGTTCAGATAGAGATTGGGAATGGGTGTGCGGTGGGGAGGAATCCGCTTTCCGTATCCCCTGGTCGCCACATGCTGGGCCGAGTCAGCCCGGAAGATGCGGATCCGTTTCAGAAAGGACGGATCCCACCGCATCCGGCCCGGCGAGGTGCGCTCGACGGTCTTGGCGAGACGGGAGAGACCGTCGAGGAACACTGCCGCCACGGTCTCGTCGTCCGCCCGGAAGAGTGGTGCCGAAGGGGAGAGATAGCGGGAGAGATAGACCACGGAGGAGCCGTACCGGGTCGGAGGAAGCAGGTTCGTGTGCTCGATGAGGGCCACGAAGGGGAACTCCTCATCCGCGACGGTGATCCAGTAGTAGGGCGAGAGAGGACGGGAGAGTTCCAGCAGGGCGCAAAGGTTCGCCTGGTGAGGGATGTCCGTGAGTTGTTCCCGAAACCCCTCGGGGAGCTGGGGTGCCATTCTGGCCAGCTCCGCCGGAGCGGTGGTGACGAGAACCTTGGAGAAGGGGTCTTCGCCTTCGGGGGTTCGTACGAAAAGCATTCCTTCTTCCTGCGGGGTTGCGGAAAGGGAACGGATCGTGAGGACCGGGGTGTTCAGGCGCACCTCGCCTCCCGCAGCGCGGATGCGTGCGGTGAGCGTATCGTAGAGCACGCCGAAACTTCCCCGGAAATAGCCGAGGATTTCACGGCCCTGTCCCTTTCCCCGGGTGGATCCCCGGAGTTTGGTCTTGTTCCAGAGCCAGGTGGCGCCCACCTGATCGGCGTAGTCGCCGAACTTGGAGGCGAGAAGAGGTTTCCAGATCGTCTCGTAGACCCGTTTCCCGCCGGTCTCCACGGCCCATTCCCGGGCGGTCCGCTCCTCCAGATGTTCCCAGGAACGGACTCGCCGTGCGGCGAGAACGAAGAGCCCCAGACGGAACCTGTCCATCAGGGGAAGGGCGCCGAGCCGAAGAAGATCCCCCGGTGTCGTGAAGGGGTAAAGCCGCTCTCCACTGTACAGAGCATTTCGGGGCGGGAGCCACTCCAGACGGTCTCCCAGGCCGATTTCCTCCGCAAGGGAAACCAGGGCCTCGTCGCTGGTGAAGATGTGATGGTAGAAGGCCTCGATGCGCTCTTCTCCCGCGGTGACGGTCCTGGCCATTCCCCCGGAGACGGGGGCACTCTCGAAGACCACCACGTGCGCTCCCCTTCCGGAGAGCGCGTAGGCGGCGGCGAGGCCCGTCGGGCCTGCGCCGATGACGGCGATCCGCATGGTACAGCCACCTCCGAAGATGCACGCCTGACGCGCACAAAAAGCTGAAACCGAGTATATCATGAGGAAACGAGAGAAAAGGGAGTGCGCCGAAGGGAGGGAAGCGCCGTGGAGTGGAAACAGCTTCATCTGTGGCTCTCGGGGCGGGTGCAGGGAGTGGGCTGTCGCTTTCAGGTCTTCACGGAGGCGAATCGGCGTGGTCTGCGCGGTTGGGTGCGAAATCTGCCCGACGGACGGGTGGAGGTGCTCCTTCAGGGAGCACGGGAAGACCTGATTGCAATGCGCGAATGGTGC
>NZ_JARKPW010000052.1:0-13091 GCF_029975095.1 Aminiphilus sp. | reverse complement strand
CGAGTACCCTCAAGGCCCTGAAGGTGGGCATCACGGCGGAACATTTCCCCGAGATGGCCGGAAAGGCCATGGGAGTGGCCCGTCCGATGGAGAACAACCCGCGGCCCATGACCAAGGAGAGCTGCGTGGCACTGTACAAGGAGGCGATGGAATAATGCCGGGCTTTGAACTGTTCGACCAGCGGGAAATTGACGCCGTCGCGGACGTGATCAACCGCAAGATGGTGCACCGCTATTCTTTCGTGAACTGCCGGGACGAGATCTACAAGGTGGAGGAATTCGAGAACGCCGTGGCGGAAAAAGTGGGGGCGAAACATTGCCTTGCCGTGTCCAGCGGCACCGCCTCCCTCTATGTGGCTCTCAAGGCCTGGGGCATCAATCCCGGGGACGAGATCATCACCACGCCCTTCACCTTCATCGCCAGTGTCGAGGCCATTCTCGAGTGCGGTGCAGTTCCCGTCCTCGCCGAGATCGACGAGAGCCTCAACCTCGATCCCACCGTGGTGGAGGAGTTCATCACCGACCGGACCCGGGCCATCATGCCCGTGCACATGTTCGGCGGTGCCGCGGACATGGAGGCCTTCAGAGTCATCACCCAGGAAAACGGACTCGCCCTCTTCGAGGACAGTTGCCAGGCCATGGGCGCCACCTACGGGGGCAAGTGGTGCGGCACCTGCGGCAGCACCTGGGGAACCTACAGCCTCGACCCCTACAAGGTGCTCACCGTGGGCGAGGGCGGCCTCATCGTCACCGACGACGAGGACCTCTACCGGAAGATGGAATACTATCACGACCATGGTCACAAACACGACAAGACCATCGACAGGGGCGCGGAGAAGAAGGCCTGTCTGGGATTCAACTTCCGCATGAGCGAAATACAGGGTGCCCTCGGCCTCGTGCAGCTCTCGAAGCTCGACAGTGCCGTCGAGGCGTTGCGGAAAAACCGGGCTCGCGTGCTCGACGCGGTGGGAAACGTGCACGGTCTGGCGGTACGGCGCAGCGCAGATCCCGAGGGTGAACTCGCCACGCAGCTCGTGTTCCTGCTGCCCACTCCCCAGACGGCCCGCCGTTTCCAGAAGGCCGCGAAAGAGGCGGGCATGGGATGCGGCATTCTTGAGGACAACACGTGGCACTACGCCCGCCACTGGGACACGTTGCGGGACGGTGCGACCTACAGCCGTGTCCGTTGTCCCTACGACTGTCCTCTCACGGAGAGCATGCCCCTCTATCGCCCCAACGAATGGCCCCAGACCCAGGAGATTCTTAGCCGGGCCGCGGTCTTCGGCATCGACATCGTCATGTCCGACGAGAAGATCGAGAGCATGGCCAAGGCCATCGCCGCCGGAGCCCGGGCGGCCCTGTAGCGAACCGGTCCGCACGGAGTGGAGTCCCCCTGCCGTTTCATGTCCCTGTCCTGCGGGGGCTCCACCTTCCGGCGGAGTGCGGCGTCATGAGACACGCCCTCGATGCGATCGTCCTCCTCAGCGACGGCATACGCGGACACCTTCACCAGAGCCGGGGTGTCGCCCACTGGCTTTCCGGTGCGGCGGGAATTCCCGTCTTCGAGATGGAAGTTCCCCGTTTTTCGGGGGGGCGCCGCCTCTGGATCCTCAAGGTGGCTCCGCACTTCTTCGCATGGAGGCGAACTCCCGAGGCCCGAAGGAAGAGCGCCTGCGCCTGGCTTCATCTCGCGGACCGTTTTGTGGGAGGCGAACTCTTTCCCGTGGAGTTCGTGGAGGCGGTTCGCCGCCGCCTGCAAGAAGGCGGTGGCGAAGAGGTCTCTCCGGCCTTGCCGCCTCCGGCGGGACGACCGGCAAAGCGGGTTCTCTTTCTTTCCGCCGGAAGTGCCGCGGCGCCTTTCTGTCTTGCCCTGGCCCGAAGCTGCGAGAGCTTTTTCCCCGGTGCGGAAGGAGTGGCCTGCACGCTCATGACTCCCTCCGGACTGGGGACCGCCCCCTTCGATGCGGCCATCGTTCCTGAACATGATCTTTCGGGTACCCCTACCCGAGCAGATGCGCATGGAAACATTTCGAAGGGCAAGAACGGTCCCTTTCGTTGCGTCACCCTCGGTGCTCCCAACGCGATCGTCCCCGAAAACCTGAAAACGGCGTCGGAGGAGCTTCTGCGCCGTTTTCCGCCGAGCGTTCCGGAATCGCCACGCTGGGGGATCCTCCTCGGTGGTGACGACGGCAATTACAGAGTGTCCGCCTCATGGGTTCGGGACACCCTGGGCGCTGTTTTCGAACGCGCCCGCCGGGAGAACGCGACGCTGTACGTCACCACCTCCCGCCGCACCTCCCCCGAAGCGGAGAACGCGCTGACACAGCTTGCGGAAACATACGCGTCGGCGATCTCCATGCTCCTCCTCGCGTCGAAAGACTCCTGGAACCCCGTCCCGGGCATGCTCGGCGCGGTGCAGCGCGTCTTCTGCACCGAGGATTCGGTTTCCATGGTCTCCGAAGCGGCCACGGCGGGGCATCGGGTCGTGCTTCTCCGGGTGGAGCGGCGCAGAAATCTCGCCGCTGCGGGGAAGGAGCTGTGCAACAGGCTCGCCCGAGTTGGAGTGTGCGCCTCTCCGTCGGGCCCGGCCCGGTTTGATGCGTTTTTCCGGCGGATGGAGGAGAGAGGCTTGCTTGTAGTCTTTCCTTCCGAAAGAGCCTTCCGCGAGGCCTTTTGGCGGAGCGGCGCGGTCGAGACGCCGTTGCCGGCGCCTTCTTTGCGGGCATCCTCTTCCTTGGCGGAGAAGGAGCCTTGCCCGCTGCAGCGAAGGGGCCTGGGCTTCAACGAAGCCCGCCGTGCCGCGGCAGAGCTTCTCGCGTATCTCGCGGAGCGAAAGCCCGACCCTTCATGAGGCTCCCGAGGCGGGCCTTCTGCCCGAGGACGGACCTTCGTCTCCTCTTCCGCGGCGGATTCGATCAGGCAACAAACCGCCTGCACTCGTTGGGGAATTCCGTCCGTGCGGAGCGAAAACGACTCGTGCGCGATCGGGGGAGTCGTCGGCGGCGATCGCCTTCTCGTGCAGAAAGGAAGAGAGAGTGACATGCGCATTCTTTTCTGTTCCGATGCGTTGATCGTCGATGGCGTCACCTCCTTTGTACTCCATCTGGCGACGACGCTCCGAAGAGAGGGACACCGGGTCGCAGTGTTGGGACGCTGGGCCGGAAAGGGCTTTCAATCGCGGCTTCGGGAGCACGATGTGGAAGTCATCCAGTGCCTTTCTCCCACGGTGGGCAATGCCTGGTTCGATCGAAAGGCCGCGGCGTTTTCCCCTGATGTGATCGTTACCGACTCGCGAAGATCCTTTCCGTTGGCGGTGCGGCTCAAGCGTGTCACGGGTGCGAAGGTCTTCACGTTTTTTCTCGATCATCTGGAGAAAACGGACCGGAAGGGGCGGGATGTCCCTTCGCTCGTTGCGGGAAGCGATGCCTGGCTTTCAGCGGAGCCTCCCATTCTGGAGCGCCTTGAGGAAATCCCCACCCCCTTTCCCAAGTTTCTGCTGCGGCGGCCCCTTGTCCATTTGGTGACGCCCACTCCGCTTCGAGCGAGAGAACCGTTCCGGGTCCTCTGCTTCGGTCGGTTGAGCGGCTACAAGTCCGCGGGGCCTTGGGCGCTCATGAATGATGCGGTGGCGTTGAAAAAAGAGATTCCTTCGCTGCAACTCGTTTTTATTGGCGGAGGGTGGAGGAGTGCTCTCTTCCGTTTCGAAGCCCTTCGCATGAATCTGGCTGCGGGTGAACGCTTTATCCGCGTGGTGGGCACCCGGACGGATCCCAATCCCTGGTTCGAAGAGGCGACGCTCGTCTGCGCCGGATCGACCTCTGCGGTGGAGGCCGCCCTGGCCTTCCGTCCCGTGATCGTCTTCACGGGATTCTGGATCGGCCTGCTGACACCGGAAAAACTCGACGCCGCGTTTGCATCCTATTTCGGTGAACGGAGCGGGGCCATTTCGGTGCGGCAACATCCCGAGCTGCTTGCGGCGGAGATTCGGAGAGTTTACGAAGAGTGGGAGCAGGGAAAAATGGAAGAAACGGTGCGAATCGTGCGACAGCAGCTCATGCCTTCGTTCGATGACGCCTCGACTGCGGAGGAGTTCGAGAGAATCTGCCGGATCGTGACGGACGGAGCGAGAGCTTCGGGGGGTATGGCATCGTGAACGTGGTCTTGCTTCTTCCGGAGTTCGAGGAGGGGGGCGTGGAGCGTCACGTGCTCTGGCTCGCTCAGGGTTTGTCCCGACGCGGTCTCGGCGTGACCGTGATTTCCCGGGGGGGAAAGCTGGTGGGGGAACTCCCCGAAAAGGTGACGCATGTCGCTTTGCCCGTACACGCGAAGAACCCCGTCACCGCCGTTACGGCAGCGCTGCGGATCGCCCGTATGGCCCGAAGGGGAGAGTTCCATCTTCTCCACGCACATTCCCGCGTGCCTGCCTTCGTCGCCTGGTGGGCATCGTCCTTGTCCGGAATTCCCTGGATCATGACCTGCCACGCCCGGTATTCAAAAAACGCAGGACTTCTTCCACTCCGTCGGGCGGATGGCGCAATTTGTGTGAGCGAGACCGTTCAGAACCATCTCCAGGGATTGCTGCCGGAAAGGACGGCCGTCATTCCGGGAGGCATCCCTCCCCTTGCGTCTCGTCGGGAAAGAGTTCCCCTGTTACGAGGGGAAGGGCCTTTCTCCAGAGAGATCGGCGCGGAAGGACCGGATCCGGAGCCTTGCGGGGATGTTCCGCGGATGTGTCGTCTGCTCTTCGTCGGGCGCTTGACCCGGGTCAAGGGGATTGCCTTTCTTCTGGACCTCCTGACGAAGGAAGACCTCTCCGGGAGAAGTTGGTTGTTGGACATCGTCGGGGACGGCCCTCTCCGGAACGAGTTGTTCCGTCTCGTCTCCGAAAAGGGGATGGCGACTCGGGTGACCTTTCACGGCTTCCGGGAGGATGTGGAATCCTTCCTCGCCCGGTGCGACTGCCTGCTGTTTCCTTCCCTGGACGAGGGCATGGGGCTCGTCCTCGCCCAGGCGTTGACTGCCGGAATCCCCGTTCTGGCATCGGACCTTCCTGCCGTGAGGGAGCTCGTCGCCGACGCGGATCCTCTTGTCCCTGCGGGAGATGCCGACGCATGGAGTTCGCGCCTGCGCAGGGGATTTGACGAAGGAGTTTTTCCAGTCCTCGCCGCGCGAAGAACGTTTTCCCTGGACGAGATGTGCGACCGTACGGTGACCTTTTATGACACGGTCCTCTCGCCTAGGGAGAAAAGGGAAATCCGCACGGAATAATTGGTTCGGCGGCGGCGAAAGAACACTGTCGGATTCGTCGCGATATGGCGGCACAAATGGCCGTCGGGAATCGGAGCGGAACAGCTCCGGTTTCCGTACCGGTTGTCTTCGCGGAAAGGGATGGAAGCATGGATGTCAAGGTGAGCACGGTCAGCCCCTACTGGGACCACACGTGGCAGTTCCCCGGCAGGAGCGGTCGATGGGGAGATGTGCGCTTCTTCATCGACGATGACTGCGCCGTTTGCGATGCCTGGGTTGTCTACGAAGATCTCGCGGAGATCCAGACGGTTCTCTGCCCTCCGGACCGAATCCTCCTGGTCACGGGAGAGCCCCCCTCCGTCCGATCCTATCCGGAGGAGTTTCTGCGGCAGTTCTCCCGGATTGTGACATGCCATGAGCATCTGCCTCACCGGGCGGTGGTCCTGACTCAGCAGGGGCTTCCCTGGCATATCGGACGCGTTGCGGGTGAAGTGGATTCGTTCTGCGAGGGGTATGACTCCCTGATGGCTGCGTCTCCGAGGAAGGAACGCCTCATTTCCATCATCAGCTCCGACAAGCAGTCCACGGAGGGGCATCGGAGACGGTGGCGTTTCGTCCGGGCTTTCATGAAGGAGTTCGGAGACGTGGCGGATGTTTTCGGAAGAGGATTCGCTCCTGTGGCCTGCAAAAGAGATGCCCTTTTCCCCTACAAATACCACATTGCCATCGAGAACAGCCGAACGCCTCACTACTGGACGGAAAAACTCGCCGATGCCTATTTGGCTGAGACATTCCCCATCTACGACGGTTGTCCCAACATCGGCGACTACTTTCCGTCGGAAAGTTTTTGCTCCATCGACGTGGAGGATATTCCGGGTTCCTGCGCCGCGATTGAGCGTCTTCTCGCGGAGGACCCCTACGAGAAACGGCGGGAAGTGGTGCGACACTGCAAGGAGCTTGTCCTGAACAAGTATAATCTCTTTCCTACGCTGGTGGAACATCTTCATCCCTGGTCCGGGCCGGAAACGGTCGGATCCCGACCTGTCACGCTTCGTCCCCAGCGTGAATTCAAGATCAAAGGGAGGGCGCTGCGTGTGTTGCGAAGCCTCTTTGCTCGATGACGGTCGCCGGGGAAATGCAGGAGATGCGGGAACGTTCGACAGGGTGAGCGGAAGGGATATCACGGTCTGTGTATTGTCCTATAATCGGGGTGTCTTCCTTGAAGAGGCACTTGCGTCTCTGTGTGCCCAGACCTGTGTTCCCGGAGAGATCGTCGTCCTGGACAACGGGAGTGCTTCGGACGTTCGGGAGCGGGTCGAGCCCTTTCTCCGGAGGGGGATTCAGTGGGAGGGGGTCGACACGCCGCAGACGCCTCTGTGGAACTTTCGCAGGGCCTTTGCCCGGACGGAGCGACCGTTTCTCTATGTCATGCACGACGACGACCGTCTGCTTCCCACGTTCCTTGAGCGACAACGGGCGTTTCTTCTCGCCCACCCCGAGATCATCGCCGTGGCGTGCAATGCCCACGAGATCGACGATGCGGGGGCACGAACGGGAAAAACGCTGCATAACCCGAGGCGGCGGCGGGAGGTGGAACTCTTTACTTCCCGGAGTCGGATGGTCGAATTGTACACGCGCACGTATCTTGCGTTTCCGTCTGTTCTCTACCGGACGCCCTTTCCCGCGGAGGTGCCGATGCAGGAGGCATACGGACAGGTGGCGGACGTGGTGTTTCTTTGCGAGCTTGCCCGCCTCGGCGTGTTGGCGTACGTGAATGAGGCTTTGTGGGAATATCGTGTCCATCACGGACAGGATTCGAACCGGTTCAAGCAGGAGTTTCTGCAACGCCTGGACGGCTATTTCCGAGCCGTGGGTGAGGAGGATCCGACGATCCGCAGGCAGGTCCGGACTTACCTGCTGCGTCGCATTCTGTCGCGGAAATGGAAGTCTTTGCGAAGTTCCCTGGGTGCGCTCCTTTCGGATGTGAACCGGGGATGACCAGGGGCCTCGTTTCGGTAAACGAAAGAATCCGAGGCGAAGAGCGAAACTGTGGAAGGTGAGGATACGGATGAAGGTCGTCATTCTCGCGGGTGGTTTCGGCACTCGCATCAGTGAGGAATCCCATCTCCGCCCGAAACCGATGATCGAGATAGGAGAACATCCCATCCTGTGGCATATCATGAAAATCTATTCGTGGTACGGTTTTTCCGATTTCGTGATCTGTCTCGGGTACAAGGGAGAGATGATCAAAGAATACTTCGCGCATTATCTGCTGCGCACATCCGACGTGACCTTTGATTTTTCCGTGGGTGACCAGCCTGTGATTCATTCCCACAGCACGGAGCCCTGGAAGGTGACTCTCGTTAACACGGGGTTGTCCACGATGACCGGGGGGCGCGTGAAGAGGGTCGCTCCATATCTGGAGGGCAAACCTTTCATGCTTACCTATGGAGACGGCGTGGCCGATGTGGATGTGAAAACCCTTCTGGAGTTTCATCGGTCCCACGGAAGGCGTGCGACGGTGACGGCAGCGCAGCCGAGGGGTAAGTTCGGGGCACTCGATATAGAGGCCTCGGGAAAAGTGCTCTCCTTTTCGGAAAAACCCCGGGGGGATGGCGGTTGGGTGAACGGCGGCTTCTTCGTTCTCGAACCGGAGGTTCTCGAGTACATCGAGGATGACACGACCGTGTTCGAGCGTGCTCCTCTCGAACGGCTGGCCCAGGAGAAGCAGCTTGTCGCCTTCCGTCATGAAGGCTTTTGGCAGCCCATGGATGTTCTCCGGGACAAGAAGTACCTGGAGGAACTCTGGCGCAACGGGCAGGCTCCGTGGAAGGTGTGGAAATGACCATGAAAAAGGCGCACGGTGAATTGGGCGAAAAATTCTGGAGTGGGCGAAGGGTTTTTCTCACGGGGCACACTGGGTTCAAGGGAGCATGGCTCTCGAGATGGCTTGCGTTGCTCGGCGCGGAAGTGACGGGATATGCCCTGGCTCCGGAGGCGGCGCCGAATCTTCATGAGTTGTGCCGCAACGGGGAGAAAATGCATTCCATCACGGGAGACGTGCGCGACGCATCCTTTCTTGCGGATGCCCTGAGCGAGGCAGACCCCGATGTGGTGATTCATTTCGCCGCGCAATCCCTGGTTCTTCGGGGTATGGAAGAACCTGTCGAAACCTTCGCCGTGAATGTTCTCGGGACGGTTCACCTTTTGGAGGGGCTTCGTCGCCTGGTTTTTGAGAGACCGGGGAAACGCAGGGCTCTTCTCGTGATCACGTCGGACAAGTGTTATGAAAATCATGAATGGCCCTGGCCCTATCGGGAGAACGATCCCTTGGGAGGCAGGGACCCCTACTCGGCGAGCAAAGCCTGTGCCGAGCACGTTGCAGCGAGCTACCGCGCCACCTATTTCCCGCCGGAGCGGTACGGCGAACACGGAATGGCCATCGCGACGGCCAGGGCGGGGAATGTCATTGGTGGAGGGGACTGGGCGAGGGATCGTCTCGTTCCCGACTGCATGCGTGCTTTCCTGAAGGGTTGTCCCGTTCGACTTCGAAACCCCGGGGGCATTCGCCCTTGGCAGCACGTCCTCGAGCCCCTCTCGGGATATCTTGTTCTGGCGGAGCGTCTTTGCGTGGAAGGTCCTCTCTTCGGAGACGCGTGGAATTTCGGTCCCTTCTCGGAGGAATGCCGCACCACGGCGAGCGTGGTGCGATACCTCTGTGGTGTCTGGGGGGATGGTGTTTCCTACGAGGTGCCCTCCGAAGCCGTGTCGCAAAGCGGTTCGACGCGGAAATTTTTTCATGGACACGAGGCGGTCTCCCTTCGGCTTGACAGCTCCAAAGCCATGGAATGCCTGGGATGGTGTCCTGTGTGGAGAACAGAAGAAGCACTTTCCCGTGTCGTGGCCTGGACGAAGGCCTATCGGGACGGAAGAGACCCGAGAGAACTCTGTGACGAAGAAATCGCCTCCTATACCGCAGCGGTACGTCTTGTCCGGAGGATGGCATGAAGAGTAACGAAGCGATGCTGCGGGAAAAAGTGCTGCATGCCGTCCGGGAATACCACGATGCGGTCCATGCAGTGGCGAAGGAAGATCCTGAAGGTCGCATTCCTTATGCCGGAAGAGTGTACGACGCGGAGGAGATGGTCCGGCTCGTCGATGCGGCCCTCGATTTCTGGCTAACCGCCGGTCGTTACGCCGCATCCTTCGAGGAACGCCTCGCCTCGTTTCTCGGAGTGAAGACGAGTTTGCTCGTGAACTCCGGTTCCTCTGCAAACCTTCTCGCCTTCATGTGCCTCACGTCTCCTTTGCTCGGAGAACGACGGATTTGCCCCGGGGATGAAGTCATCACGGTTGCGGCGGCGTTTCCCACAACCGTGGCACCCATCGTGCAGCACGGAGCGGTTCCCGTTTTCGTGGACGTCTCTCTTCCCACCTACAATCTGGATTGTTCCCGGCTGGAGCAGGCCCTGTCCTCCCGAACGAAGGCGGTCATGGTCGCGCATACGCTGGGGAATCCCTTCGATGTGGCTCAGGTCGTCGCGTTCTGTAGAAAACACGAACTCTGGCTCATCGAGGACAACTGCGACGCCCTGGGATCCCGCTACGTTGCGGACGGTGCTTCCCGGCTGACGGGATCGTTCGGGCATGTGGCGACCTGCAGTTTCTATCCGCCTCACCATATCACGATGGGGGAGGGAGGAGCGGTCTGCACGGATGACCCGTTGTTGCGGAAGATCCTCGCCTCCCTTCGGGATTGGGGCAGGGATTGTACCTGTAGTCCCGGAGAGGACGGACGTTGCGGGCGGCGCTTTTCGGAGAAATGGGGCGATCTTCCCCTTGGCTACGATCATAAATACGTTTACTCCCACTTCGGTTACAACATGAAGGTGACGGATCTCCAGGCCGCCGTGGGCTGTGCCCAACTGGACAAACTTCCCCGTTTCGTCGCGGCCCGAAAGGCGAATTTCGCGGCGCTTCGGGATGCCCTTGCGGATCTGGAGGATATTTTCATTCTCCCCGAGGCGACTTCGGGGGCCGATCCGAGCTGGTTCGGCTTCTTGCTCACGGTGCGTCCCGAATCAGAGGTTTCCAGGGAACACCTCGTCACGTTCCTGGAACAGAAAGGCATCCAGACGCGGATGCTCTTTGCGGGGAACCTGCTGCGCCATCCCTGTTTCGACGAAATGCGGCGGAAAGGTGAAGGATTCCGTGTCGTCGGTTCCCTCAAGAACACCGATCTGATTGCGGAAAACACCTTTTGGGTCGGCGTCTATCCCGGAATGAGCGATTCCATGTTGCGCCGGATGGTTCGGGAAATACGACGCGCCCTTCGGCCATGAGAATTCTCGTCACGGGGGCCTCCGGTTTCGTGGGAAGCTCTCTTGTCCGGAGGTTCCTCTCTCGGGAACATGAAGTTCACGTTGTTCTGCGTCAGAGCTCCTCGCGGCTTCGCCTCGCAGAGTGTCTGCCCCGGCTTGGTGTTCACGAAGCCGACCTGACGGACGAAACGGCGGTGACCCGTGTGGTGTGCGCCGTGCGCCCCGAGGCGGTCTTTCATCTTGCCGCCTACGGAGGACGGCGAAGTGAGAGCGATGTCACCCGCATCCTCGTCTCGAACGTACTCGGATGTGCCACGCTGCTTACAGCCTGTCTCCGCCTGGGTGTGGCGTTGTTCGTCAATACGGGCAGTTCGTCGGAGTATGGACGAATGAGCCGTGCCGCCTGTGAGGAGGACCCGCTCCGGCCTTTGAGCGAATACGGTGTGGCCAAGGCTTCCGCAACGCTTTTGTGCCGGGCGGCGGCGTTCCGGGAGGGTGCGCCCGTGGTGACGGCGAGGCTTTTTTCTCCCTATGGGCCGTGGGATGATCCTTCCCGGTTCGTTCCCTACGTGATCGGTGCGTACCTTCAAGGCAAGAGACCTCTTCTGGGGGATCCGATCTGTGTTCGGGACTACGTGTTCATCGAAGATGTTCTCGACTGTTACGAACTCATCCTGGAAAAGGGAGAATCACTGGGAGGGGAGATCGTCAACGTCGGCAGCGGCAGAGAGGTTTCTCTCGGGGAGGTGGCGGCCTGTATCGCCGCCGAAATCGGAAGCGACCTTGAACCGCAGTGGGGTGTGCACATCCCGTCGTCCCTGGAATCACCGCGCTGGCAGGCGGATCTTTCCAACGTGCGGAAGGTATTGGGATGGACGCCGAAACACGCTCTTGCCGAGGGCATTGCGAAGACGGTCGCCTGGATGCGACAGCATTCCGCAGGTGAAGAGATTTCCGTTGTGGACTTGTCGCAGGAAAAAAGGAGGAGGCTCCCGGAATGAAGGTTTCGGAATACAGTGCGGATTTTCTCGTCGCCCAGGGAGTCGGCCATGTCTTCGAGTTCGTAGGGGGTGCCATTACGCATCTCCTCGACGCACTGTACGGCCGGGAGGATGTCCGTTGCATTTCCGTCCACCACGAGCAGGCCGGGGGCTTTGCCGCCGAGGCGTACGCCAGGATGAACGGTCACCTGGGCGTCGCCATGGCGACGAGCGGTCCCGGAGCACTGAATCTGCTCACGCCTATAGGGAGCTGTTTCTTCGATTCCGTTCCCTGCCTTTTTCTCACCGGGCAGGTGAATACCTACGAATACAAGTTCGACAGTCCCGTGCGTCAAATCGGTTTTCAGGAGACGGACATCGTCTCCGTCGCCAGGCCGCTCACGAAATATGCGAAACTCGTCACCGATCCCGAGACCATTCGGTACGAGCTGGAAAAAGCTGTGGCCATTGCACGGTCGGGGCGTCCCGGCCCTGTGCTTCTCGACCTCCCGATGAACGTCCAGCGGAGTCTCGTGAATCCTCAGGATCTTCCAGGGTATACGGATGATGGAGCGTATTCCGGGGAGGGGTCGGCGATTCCTCGGTGTCGTGCCGAGGAGGCGGAGAAAGCGTTTGCTTTTTTCGCCGCGGCACGGCGCCCCCTGTTTCTTGTGGGAGGCGGTGTTCGTTCCGGGGGGGGCTGTGAAGAACTCGAAGCGTTGGTGCATCACACGGGTGTTCCCGTGGTGACGAGTCTTCTCGGAAGAGACGCCTTCCCCTCGGACCACGAGGCGTTCTTCGGCATGATCGGTGTCTACGGCAACCGCTACGCCAATCTCGCCGCGGCGAACTGTGACACGCTTTTCGTCCTCGGATCCCGTCTGGACACCAGGCAGACGGGGACACGCCCCGAGACATTCGCCCGTGGTGCGCGCATCGTTCACGTGGACATTGATCCGGCTGAACTGGCGCACGCGAGAGAAAGCGTTTTTCGGGGAAGGGAGAACAAGACTCTTTCCCTTCACTGCCATGTTCGCGACTTCTTACGGCTTTTTCTTGAACACCTCCGGAATTCGGAGGCGGGGAGCACTCTGAAAGACGTTGCTTCCGAACGGACCGATTGGCTGAAGACGTTGCAAGGGTACAGAACGCTGTTCCCCTCCGGCCATATGCCGGAGACATTTGCCGGGGGGGAACAGTGTCGCCGTGGCGACGAGAGAGAGGGGGAGACCCTTTTTCCTCTTCCGTTCGCGGATTTCTTCGTGGGGCGCCTTTCCGAGTACTGCCCGGATGATGCCGTCGTCTGCGTGGATGTGGGGCAACATCAGATGTGGGCAGGACAGTCCTTTTCCATCCGCAGGGGGCAGCGCCTGCTTTTTTCCGGAGGCATGGGGGCGATGGGATTCGCTCTTCCCGCCGGAATCGGAGCCGCATTTGCTGCGAAGGCATCCCGGATTGTCGTTCTTGTCGGGGACGGAGGGCTCCAGGTAAACATCCAGGAGCTGGATATTCTGGCATATCATCGTTTGCCCGTAACCGTGGTG
>NZ_JARKPW010000041.1:0-15373 GCF_029975095.1 Aminiphilus sp. | reverse complement strand
CACCTGCCTGCGCTCCATCCCGAAGATTGGTGCGCAGCACGAGAAAACGGGCACCATTCTTCCGTTTTCCCTGACTCCTCACATAGGCTTTCGCCCGCTCGTTAGAACTGAACAGCCGTACCGAGGTGATGCGTCCCTCGTCATCGCTCGACTCCACCACCGCGTTGTAAAGGATACGCCGTTTTCGTTCCCGAACTTCCCCGGCCTCCCCCACGCTCAGCCCCTCTTTCACGTCATCTCCGGTAGAGTTTGAACAAGGCCTGGGTTCCCTCGTTTTCTCCGCCCTCTCCAGCGAGGCGTTCGTAAAGACCGAGAGAGGTCCTGAGACCGGGAGTGTCCAGATGCAGCTCTTCCGCCGACGCAAGGGCGATGCGCATGTCCTTGATGAAATGTTTCACATAAAAACCGGGCTCGAAATCCCCGGAGAGCATTCGTGGTCCCAGCTTCGACAGCGTCCAGCTCCCCGCGGCGCCGCCCTCGATACTGGCAAGCACGTTCCTGGGATCCAGACCGGCTTTCTCCGCGTAGGCAAGGGCTTCGCACACGCCCATCATCTGGGAGGCGATGACGATCTGGTTCGCCATCTTCGCGTGCTGGCCGCTCCCGGCCTTTCCCTGGTAGACAATGTTCTTCCCCATGACCTGGAACAGCGGGAGCATGCGCCGATAGGCCTCCTCGTCACCACCGACCATGATGGAAAGCCGCGCTTCCCGCGCTCCGAGATCACCTCCCGAAACCGGCGCATCCAGTGCCTCGACTCCTCGTTTCGACGCTTCGCCATGAATGCGCACCGCCAACTCCGGGCTGGAGGTGGTCATATCCACCACACAACATCCCCTGCGTACGGAAGCCAGGATGCCCCCTTCACCAAAATAGACTTCCTCCACGTCCCTGGGGAAACCCACGATGGTGATCACGACATCGCTCCGGGCGGCAAGCTCTCCCACCGTGTCACACCAGAGGGCGCCCTTCGCGACGAGCTCCTCCGCTCTGGATTCGGTTCGGTTGTAAACACAGAGAGGATATCCAGCGGCGTGTATATGCCCCGCCATGCTCCGTCCCATGACACCAAGGCCGATGAATCCCACAACAGGGAGTGACGCACCCGCTCCATCCCCACAACCGAAGGAAACAGCCGTTTCGTCCATGTCCTCTCCTCCTTGCATCACCAACAGATTCCGGGCGCCTCGCTTTCCGAAAACAGGGGCCGAAAACCGTTCGAAGAAAACCCTCGCGGGGTTTCCGCATGGTCCCCATTGTACCAAACTACCGGAATTCCGGAGCGCTTTCGTCAGCCGCGAGCGTGTTATACTGCAAAAAGAAAGTGAGACAGATTCGCTATCGGGGTGATGGTCTCGTGTACACAGTGGGTATTCTTCTCTTTCACCACGTGGAAGAACTCGATTTCGTGGGTCCTTTCGAGGTGCTCTCCTACGTGAACAAGCTTTTTCCGGGAAGCACCCGTGTCCTGCTCACGGCGGAAACACTCCATCCCGTGGACTGTTTCAACGGTATGCGCGTCCTTCCTCACGCGGCGTTCGGCGAGTGCCCCCCTTTCGATGTTCTCGTCGTCCCCGGGGGCGAAGGGCGGATCGATGCCATGAAGCGCGAGCGGATCCTCGATTTTGTACGGGACCAATCCCGCTCGGCCCGGTACGTCACGTCGGTATGCACCGGCGCATTTCTTCTTGCGGAAGCCGGGGTGCTCCGGGGAAAATCCGCCACCACGCACTGCAGCGCCCTTGCGGAACTTGCGGCATACCCTTTTGTGACCGTGACGCGAAGAAAGGTCGTCCAGGACGGCAACATCGTCACGGCCGGAGGCGTGAGTTCCGGCATCGACCTCGGCCTACATATCCTGGCACTGCTTTTCGATCACACTGTAGCGCAAGACGTGGCACGCCTCATCGAATACGAACCGAACATCTCCACTTCGGGAGACCTCTGACGCACAATACAGAACACAAACCGAAGAAACCGAAAAAGGAGCTGGAGAGAAACCATGAACAGAGTAGCAAAGACAGTTGCATTGGTTTTCCTTTTGTCGGCTCTCGGAGTCCCCGGCTCGACGGCGCAGGAAAATCCGCTTTTTCTCCTCTTTCCCCATTTGAAGAACATGCCCGCGCCTCCGTGGGTCCGGGAGGGGATGCGCCTCACCTACTTTTCCTCCGCGGCGAGCATCCCGGAAGGACGTCATCTCTACTTCAAGGATGAGAACGGCACATGGGTGGATGACCAGGGAAACCGGTACAGGCAGGAAGAAAGCGCCGGTGCAGGTGGCCATGGCTATACCCAGATCGACGTGGTGGCTCTGGAGGGGCAGCGCGTCGCTCTCCACATCAAAAGCCTCGGAATGACCGGCATCGGAACACAACAAAGCGCTCTTTCGCTTCTCGGCTTCGATGCTTACCAGGGGCCTTCCGCAGCAGGCTCCGACTGGTGGATTTCTCCCCAATTCCTCGCCTCGGTGGAGGAACGGAACGAGCAGGGGCTCCGCATTCTCCGTATGCCCTATCCGCTGGGACAGACCACCTACCGCGCCATCCGCTTCCAGACGGAGGATCCCCACGGGCGCCACGTCCGGGTCTACGATCTGGACTCAGGGGTGTTGCTTCACGCAGGAAGCGCCGTTTCGGGACGCATCTCCGGTTCTTTCACGCAGGAACTCCGCCCGGGCACATCGGGCATGCTGAGCCAGAGCACTTTCATAGGGGCGCGCCAAGTGACGCTTCCCTGGATGCAGGGGACACCCCCGCCCTGGCTCGCCACACTTCGAGCGCTGCGCTACGAGGGAACCACCACGGTCTACATCCCCGGCTCTCCCGCGTTTCCCCTTCCCGTGGCGCTCACGGCACAAACGGTCGCCCAGGGAGGGAGATGGCTGCTTCTCCGTGCGACGGATCTCCTTGCGTCGGTTCCCGGCCTTCCGCCTTCCGAAAGGCATTCATCCCGGATCAGCGGCATCGCCCAAACGGGCGGATTCTGGCTGCCTCCTGACGGCATCGCGACACTGCAGCCCGGCCAACATCTCGACACGGACCCCGTGACGGGCATCGCCACCTCCGTGAGCTTCCGCGGAGCCGGTCAGGACGGGCGTCCTCTGGTAACACTGGTCGAGTCCTGTTCCGGCTACTCTCTCGAATGTGCCTACGACGCAGAAAACGGTCTGCTCGCCGCATTCCGGCACGAGGACAGAAAACTCAACCAGGTCACGGAAATGCGCCTCGTGCAGACGCAGTGAGGATGAAGCTCCTTCCAGGTTTGACCGTAGAGGAGGCGAGAAGCGACAGCCGCTCTTCCACCTTTGTCCTCAACGCGAGAAAAAACGGAAAAACCTACGTACTTCACCGCAGAGGGATGAACAGGCGAGGCCCGTCGCTCTCCAGAACCCTGTAGAGCCGGCCCTTTTCCCGGTCCCAGGCGAAGGGGCCGCTTGGGGCTGGACGGCCGACTCCGTCGAGAAAGATCATCCTGCGCCCCACGGCGGTCTCGGAGGAAACCAGACCCCGGAGCGGCACGGCAAGGGGTTGCTTTCCGAGAACACGCCGCTCCCCCCAACTCCCCCGGGGCGGAACGAGATTCCGGGATGTCATCTCCCGGAGCAACACGTCGGTCTCGACCGGGCAGGTGGACAGAAAGAAGAATGTCGCCCTCGTCGAGGCGGCAAGCCTGTCCAGAAGCCAGAAGGCAAGCCACTCCGCTCCGGGAGGCGCCCCCTCGCGGAGCAAACTTGCCGCCGCCCAGAGCACCGCATCCACCGCGGCGAGCGATTTGGGAATCTCCCGAGGGTTCCAGAATCCCGAGACGGCATCCCACTTTTCAGGATCCCCCTCGGGGAAAAGGGACTCCACCAACGCCAGCGCCTCCGCAGCAATCTCCATGGAAAAAGGACCCTTCGGTGCGGCACGGCCGTCATCGCTCCGGAACGCTTCTTCGAGGGCCGTCCATCGCTCCTCCGGCGAAGCGCTCCTGGCGAAGGAACGAATCAGCTCCTTCGCGGGGAGGATCTGCTCCCTCCCCGCCATACGCTGCGCATACCGATGCAACAACTCTTCGTAGGCGCTTTCGCCCCACGCCGTTCCTCCGGAACACGACATGGAAAGCATCAAAAACACAAACACCGCGGCGGTACCGAGAATTCCTTTTGCAACCCTCCCTGATTTCACCGGTCTCCTCCCCCCTCCTTGCAAAATCTCACCATCGGTGCGGCTGCACGAACCGTACGACGTCAGGCCGGAATACCGTCCAAAACCTTTCCGAGCGCTCCGCAGGAGATGAGTTCGTTCACACGCTCCACAAAAGGAATGTTCTCGGGACAAATGCTCGCCAATCCCCCCCGGAGAAGAATGGAGGAATAGCCGAGATCACGGGCTCCGCGGCACGAGGAGAGCACACAGAATTCCGCACAGAATCCGGCGAAAATCACCGTATCCACCCCAAGGGAGCGGAGCCGTTCGTCCAGATCGGTACCGCAGAAGGCATTGCCCTTCTCCTTCACCACCCGGAGATCCTCCGGAGCGACGACAAACGCCTCGGGCAGGTCGAAGCCCTTCGCCCCCGGAACCAGTCCATCCTCGGCATCGCAATGCTGCACCCACACTACGGGGAGCTTCTTCGCCCGAAAGAGGGGTATGACGGCGTTGATCATCGCCTGCACCTCTTCAAGAGAGCGGCGCGCTACTTCGTTGTGCCCATAGAACAAATTCTGCATGTCCACGACAAGAAAAGCCGGCTTCATGAAAAACATCGCTCCTTCTCCATTCGGATTGTCCACCCGAGGAGGTGCTCCCGTCTCCCTCTACGAACAACGCCGAGACAAGGATCGCTTTCGAGGACCTCCTCCTGTTTCCCGGCTTCGCTCCTCCGCGTGGACAAAGAGATTGTACGGCAAATTCACCTCCCGGAGGAGAGAAGATCGTTTTTCAGCAGGTCGTTTTTTCAGCCGGGAAAGAGCGGAGAATCCGAAGAGGGAATGGAGAAATGCCTTTCCAAGAAAACGCCGTCACCCCGGTCCCGGAGAGGGGGAATGACTCCACGAGGAGTGTTTTTTCTCTCTCCGGAACGGAGGTAACTCCCTTTTCGACGAAGCGAACCCCTTCGCCTCTGCCGGAAAAATCCGAATTCGGGAGAGGTCCGATGTTTCACCCTTCCGCAAAGACTCACTCGTGCCGGGAGAGCCCCTTCACGACCTTGTCGATCGCTTTCCGCTCCCCGTAGAACGCCATGCCCACGAGATTGAGTTTCTCGCCGGGAACGCCGCACACCGCCGCACGGTTCGCCTCGTCTCCCGAGGTTTCGAAGAGTTCCTCCGTGTAGACGGAAAAGCGCACCCCCTGCCGGAGGGCACGCTCCCGGAGCGTTCCCATTTTCTCCCGCGGCGCGGTATAGATCATCACGGGCTGTCGCAGCATGGGGAGATAGATATTTCCGTCCGCATCGCGGTAGGGTTCCCCGAGAAGCCCGTCGATGCCGGCGATTCCGCTCGCCGTGAACGCGGTGACATTGAGTTTCTGCCAGGGAAGCAGGTCTTCCCGGACGACGACAGCGATTTTGTCCGCATACTCCACGCTCTTCACACCTCCAGAGATCGCCGGTAACACCCCGGCGTCATGCCGAAGATCTCCCGAAAACGTCGGTTCAGATGGCTCTGATCGCAGAATCCCGCCTCCAACGCCGCCTCGGCCAGACTCCGGCCCTTTTCGATGAGGTCCCTCGCCCGCTCCACCCTGCACTGGATCTGAAAACGGTGAGGCCACATCCCCGTCTCGCGCTGAAACAGCCGGAGAAACGAGAACGGCGAAAGGTCGAACATGGCCGCCATTTCCTCCAGAGAGCTGTTCCGTCCGAGATTTTCCCGGAGATGCGTCATGGCGTCTTGGACGATCTTGCCGGGAAGCCTCTTCGTGGGAGCGGGGATGCCGGGAGTACCGCATCGTCGGAGGAGGGCACCAAAAGCACGGAAAAAGGCGGTCTCTACTTCCAGCGTGGAGGCAAAACGATCCGTCAGCGTTTCGAACATGGTCGACAGAAGAAGTGAGAGCGCCGCATCGTCGCAGGTGGCGCTCCCGAAAAGAAACGAGCGGCGCGGATCCGTGGGAACAGCCCTTGCGACCCGCTCCGCCAGGGAGGTCGGAACGTAGATCATCCGGTAGACGAACCCTGTCTCGTCCCCGGCATGACCGTCGTGTACCTCTCCGGGATTGATGGTGATGATCCCCCCCGGCGTCATGCGGTGTTCGCTTCCGCAGCAACGGAACACCTGAACTCCCTGCAGGGTCTGTCCCACGGCGATGTCGTCGTGGCTGTGCAGGGCGTAGGCAAAGGAGACGAAGCGGGAATACCTAAGAAACACGCCTTCGAGAGAGGGAACTCTGTGGAAATCTGTAAATTCCCGGTCGCTCCGTTTTCTCTCTTTCACGGCGCGCCGTCCCGCACAGGCGATTCCGGAGATGCGCGGCGCACCGCGCCTTTTTGCGCCCCGACGGACGGGCCAGGCCAGACATAGGGCAGATCGGGAGGTTCCGTCCATCCGAATCGGCCGTACCACGACGGATCCTTGCGGAGCAGGTTGGACCGGTGCGCCCCGTGGAAAGCCTCGTCCCCGAACCAGAAAGGGAGAAAACCGCGTTCCTCGCCCTTCATGGCACGGACATACCGCTCCGCTAACTGCACCGCAAGCGCTTCGCCTTCGGAAGACGCTCCTTCGAGGCGGAAGGAGACCGCGAGAATCTTTCCTCTGCATGTGTCGGCGAAACCGAGAGAGATCCAGCGGTCACAGACGACGACGCCGAAATGCGCGAGCGCGGCGGTGTGTCCCTCCCACATGATTCTGGCCGGGTGCGAGCGCCACCTCGTCAAGGCCCGACCGGGAAGAAAGGTGTTGAGAAGCTGCAACACCTCCACGCGCTGCTTACCGAGGCGTTTCGGATCGAGTACGGCGGCACTCGCCGCGAAGTCTCCGTAGGGAAGAAAGGTATGCATGATTGCTCTCCCGTAATAGATACATCCGTCATCGCCCTCTCAAAACGGAAGGGTTTTTTCTCGCCCGGCAAGGCTCTCCTGCACTCCGCATCCGGGCACCTTCGCTCCGCGGCGGACATCATTCTTTGAATCAGCATAGACGAAATCCAGCAAAGAGGCGAGAACCCCTTCTGCTCTCCTGCAACACCGAACCGGCGCACGGTAACATCAAAAGGAAACGCAACATCGCTTCCGGCACTTCGCTGTGCCGTGCAGGCCGCTCGAAACGCAGCGGTTCGAAACCCTCCATAACGAGAGGACTCCCGGATTTCCGGGAGTCCTCTCTCGCCTCAGGGCACGTCCTCGCCTCAAGGCACGTCGCTCAAAACCGCAATGCATTCCCGGAAGAGAGGAATCGATTTCTTTTTACTTCAGGGAAGCCCTGACCAAGGAGGATGCGCCTTTCCTCGATTACAGATCGCATCCCGTTTTCCCGGGATCGGCGCGACATTTTTCTCAGAGGTTCCTCAGCTCTTCGAGAGCGCGAAACAGAGCGTCCTTGAAACACTCGCTCAGCGTCGGATGAGGGTGCACCGTGTACGCCACGTCCCGGACATGCATGCCCTGCCGCAGCGCCAGCGCCGCCTCGGCGATCATGCACGAGGACTCGGCCCCCATCATGTGCACGCCGAGCAAAGTACCGTCCTTGCCCGCCACGACCTTCACGAATCCTTCGGTCTCCCCCATCGCAAGGGCCATGCCGTTTCCGAGGAAAAAGGCACGTCCGACGACGACGGAAATTCCCCGTTTCTCCGCCTCCTGCTCGGAGAACCCCACCGCTGCGATCTCCGGATCTGCGAAGACACACCAAGGAACCGACTCCGGCGGAATGGCGACCCTGTTTCCCCGCAGATGCTCCACAGCGACGAGGGCCTGATATTCCGCGAGATGGGCCAGCATCATACCGCCGGTCACATCGCCCACCGCGTAGACGCCGGGCTCGGTGGTCTGCATGTGCTCGTCCACGGCGATACTCCCCTGGGGGGTACGGGCGATGCGCGTCCTTTCGAGCCCGAATCCGTCCAGCACCGGAACCATGCTGGAGGCGAGAATCAGCCGGTCGCAGCGCACCTCCTCCGGTGCTTCCCGGCTCGTTCCCTGAACGCGAAGTGCCCCATCCTCCAGGGTAATCCGCTGGGGGCAAAAGGAGTCCACCATGCGAATGCCGCGTTTTTTGAAGTGCTGCACCAGCTTCTTCTTAATGTCCCGATCCGCCCTGCGGAGAAGTTCCTCCGAGTGCTTCAGGATCGTCACGTCCTTACCCAGGGAACGGAGAAGTTCCGCCAGTTCCACCGCGATGACGCCCGCGCCGATCAGGGCGACCGAGGTGACACGTCTGTGCTCAGGGCTCTTCCAGAGGTCGGGATCCGCCACGGCGCGATCGCCCGGAAGAACTCCGGGAAGATCCGCTCCTTCAATGTCGAGGGACAAGGAACGGGATCCCGTGGCGAGCAGCAGGGTGCGCCCCCGAAGGAGCCTCTTCGTTCCGCTCGCATCCACAACCTCAAGGGTTTTCAGCTCCCCCGTCTCCAGGATCGAACCGATTCCTTCGAAAACCTCGACACCGCTCATGCGCAGGAGCGTCGCGAGCCCTTCCCGGAGCTTCGAGACGACCGCTTCCTTTTCTTCCCACAGGTGCTCGACACTTCCTCGTCCGCGCAGGAGCCGGGCATAATAGGATTTCGTGGGAATGCACCCGCGGTTGAGGCACATGCCCCCGAGACGATCCTTTTCCACCAGAGCGACCCTCATTCCCGCCTTGCCGGCAAGTTCCGCCGCCCGGTATCCTCCGGGGCCACCGCCGAGAACGACGAGATCGTAGGGCGACGTCATTCCCCCCGCCTCCACCGAAGCACCGGTTTTCGTGCCGCCGTCGTCTCGTCGGGCCGGGCCACGAATGTCGAATGCGGTGCCGTTTTCACCCCTTCGGGATTTTTCTCCGCCTCCTCCGCGATGGAGCAAAGCGCCTTCGCGAAGACATCCAGCGTTTCCTTGCCCTCGGTCTCCGTGGGCTCGATCATCATGGCTTCCTCGACAACCAGCGGGAAATAGATCGTGGGCGGATGGAATCCGTAGTCCATGAGCGCTTTCGCCATGTCCAGGGTGGAGACACCTCCGGAATCGTGTTGCCTCTTGCCGGAGAGAACGAACTCGTGTTTGCACATCCGGTCGTAGGGAAGCAGGAAACGATCCTTCAGGAGCGCCATGAGATAGTTCGCGTTGAGCACTGCATTGTGGGCCACTTCGCGCAATCCCTCGGCTCCCATGCTCAGGATATAGGCGTAGGCGCGCACCAGAACACCGAAATTGCCGTAGAAGGAGCGAACCTTCCCGACGGACAGAGGACGGTCCTCGTCGAATTCATAGAGGTCGCCGCACTTGCGGACGAGAGGAACAGGCAAAAAGGGAAGCAGTGCCTCTCCCACGCCGACGGGCCCGGAACCGGGTCCACCGCCGCCGTGGGGAGTGCTGAAGGACTTGTGCAGGTTCAGATGGATCACATCGAAGCCCATATCCCCGGGGCGGACCTTGCCCAGAATGGCGTTGAAGTTCGCACCGTCGTAGTAGAGAAGCCCTCCTTTTCCGTGGACGATGTCGGCCACGTCCGTGATCGTCTCCTCGAAAAGTCCCAGGGTATTCGGATTGGTGAGCATGATCCCCGCCACGCGGTCATCCATGGCCTCTCGCAGGGCATCCAGATCCACGTTGCCCCGTCGGTCCGACGCGACTTCCACCACATCGTATCCGGCCAGGGCGGCGGAGGCCGGGTTCGTCCCATGGGCTGTATCGGGGATCAGGATCTTCGTGCGCTTTTCGTCCCCCCGATGCCGATGGTAGGCCCGGATGATCATGATTCCCGTCAGCTCGCCGTGGGCGCCCGCCGCAGGCTGAAGAGAAACGCCGGCCATGCCGGTGATCTCCGTCAGCATCTCCGTGAGTTCGTACATGAGCCGCAGCGCCCCCTGAGAACACTCCGCCCCCTGCAAGGGATGCGCCAGCGCGAAGCCGGGAAGGCGCGCCGCGTCCTCGTTGCACTTGGGGTTGTATTTCATCGTGCAGGATCCGAGCGGATAAAACCCCTCGTCCACGGCGAAATTCTTCTGGGAAAGCCGCGTGAAATGACGGACCACATCCACCTCGCTCAACTCGGGAAGACAAACGGGCTCGCGCCGCAGCATCTCTCCCGGAAGCAAGGATGCCACCGCTTTTTCAGCGACATCGAGAGGTGGCAGAACGCATCCTCGTCTGCCGGGCACACTCGCGTCGAAACTTACCGGTTCCAGGCGATTCATTCTCCACACCTCCCCGCACAGACGGCAAAGCGCTCGATTTCCTCTCGGGTTCTCTTTTCCGTGACGGCCACGAGCCATCCTCCCGGATACTCCGGATAGGCAAGGGACAGATCGTATCCCCCGAGAAAACCCTCCATCAGAAGATGGCGGTTCAATTTTTCCACAGGTTTCGAACTCTTCAGCGCAAATTCGTTGAAAAACGGCGCCCCGCCGAACAGGGGAGAGAACCCGCTCTCCGCACAAAGCATCTCCCACGCCGCATGGGCCTTCTGGAGAGACTGCTCCGCCACCTCCCGGAGTCCCTTCGGTCCCAGGAGGCTCATGTACACCGTGGCCATGAGAACATTCAGGTTCTGATTCGAGCAGATGTTGGAGGTGGCCTTCTCCCGCCGGATATGCTGCTCCCGGGCCTGAAGGGTAAGAACGAAACAAGGTTTCCCCTCCCGGTCCGTGGTCTTTCCCACGACTCTTCCGGGAAGTTTCCGCATGTATTTCTCCCGGACCGCGAAAAATCCGAATCCGGGGCCGCCGAAGCTCAGCGGATTGCCCAACGGTTGTCCTTCGCCGACGACAATATCGGCACCGAAGGACGAAGGGGGTTCAAGAAGAGCAAGCGCGATAGGATTGGCGGAGACGATGAACAGGGCGCCGCTCTCTTTCGCGACGGTACCCAGGGATGCCATCTCCTCAAGACAGCCGAAGAAGTTCGGCTGCTGTACCAGAATCGCCGCAGTCTCCCCGGAGATTTTTCCTTTCAGGTCTCCGAGATTCGTGACGCCATCCTTGATGTCGCATTCGACAAGCCGCATTCCCCGCAGGGGAAGATACGTCGCCAGAACCTTGCGCGTCTCCGGATGGACCGAGCGGGAAACCAGCACATCGCTCCTCTTCGTCGTTCCTCCCGCCAGCAAAGCCGCCTCCGCTGCGGCGCTCGCACCGTCGTACATGGAGGCGTTCGACACATCCATCCCGGTGAGGGCGCAGATCATGCTCTGAAATTCGAAAATCGCCTGGAGCGTTCCCTGGCTCAACTCCGGTTGATAGGGCGTGTAACTGGTGTAGAATTCCTGACGAAGCGCCATGTGATTCACCACTGCAGGGATGAAGTGGTCGTACATTCCGGCCCCGAGGAAACAGGCCTTTTCTCCCGCATGTGCGTTCGATGCGGCGAGCGCACCGAGATGGGCGAGCATCTCCATCTCCGACATGGCAGGTGGCAGTTTCAGCGAACGTGAGAAGAGGAGCGACTCGGGGATATCTCCGAAGAGTTCCTCCTCGTCGGAGATCCCCAGTACATCAAGCATTGCGGCGCGCTGTTCCTCCGTGTTCGGGATGTAGCGCACGCTTATCCCTCCTTTCTCTCCGTTTCCGCGACGAATGTTCTGTATGCCTCCCACGTCAGTAGTTGCGCACTCTCGGACGGATCGGAAAGCTCCAGGATCGCGATCCAGCTTCCATAGGCATCCTCGTTCACCCGCTCCGGAGCGTCCTCAAGCGTCCCGTTGACCTCCACGACCTTGCCGGAAAGGGGTGCGTAGACGTCGTTCGCTCCCTTAACGGACTCGACGACGCAGAAATCATCCCCCTTCGACACGGTGCGGCCGACTTCCGGAAGCTCCACGTAGACCACGTCGCCCATGGCGTGCTGGGCAAAATCCGTCACACCGACCCACGCCTTCCGTCCCTCTACTCGTACCCACTCGTGCGTCTCCGTGTAGAACAGTCCTTCCTGCACCTTCGCCATCATGTCATTCCTCCCCCGTGTGTTTTCTCTCTGCCCGTGTTCCAATTTTCGATGCGCGCATTCCACTCGCCCCGAACTCAAGGAAACGCCGTGTCATTTCATTTATGGTAGCGTTTTCGGACGAAGGGTTTCTTCACGCGTTTTGCCCGGCGCTCCTTACCGTGAATGTCGATGTCGAACACCTCTTCATCGCAATGGGAGGCATCGAGGAGAGCCAGTGCGATACCCGTTCCCAACGAGGGCGAAAACCCTCCCGTCGTGACCGTCCCGATCTCCGTCCCTCCGGCAGTGCGGACCGTATAGCCCGCACGGGGAACACCCTTGTCCTCCATGGAAAGACCGATGATCTTCCTCGGAACACCTCCGGCCGTCATGGCCGCCAGCGCATCTCTTCCGATGAACGGCTTGTCCAGTCGGACAAAACGGCCCAGATCCGCCTCAAGGGGCGAGATGTGCACGGAGATCTCATGGCCGTAGAGCGGAAGACATGCCTCGAACCGCAGGCTGTCCCGTGCGCCGAGGCCGATCGGCAACAGCCCTTCCGGCTTGCCCGCGTCGAGAAGCACGTCCCACAGGTCGGTGCCGCCTGTCCAGGGCAAAAAGATCTCGAATCCGTCCTCTCCCGTGTAGCCCGTTCGGGAGACGAGGGCGGCCATTCCCGCAAGATCCGGGATCTCCGCAAAATGAAAAAACGGAATCGTGTCGAGATCGAACTTCGTGAGGCGCTGCAGAATCTGTTGGGCTTTCGGGCCTTGAAGTGCCAGTTCCGCGTAGTCGGCGGAGCGATCCGTCACCCGTACGTTTCCTGACGCATGTCCTGCGAACCATTCGTAGTCCTTTTGCGCGTTCGAGGCGTTCACCACCAGAAAATAGCGCCGCGGATCATAGCGATAGATCAGCAGATCATCCACGACACCCCCGTTGGGATAACAGAGGAGAGAATAGAGCACCTGACCGTCGTGCATGGAACGAACATCGTTCGTCACCATACCTTGGAGCCATGCCTCCGCATCCTCCCCCTCCACGAGGACCTCCCCCATGTGCGAGACATCGAAGAGCCCCGCCGTCTCGCGCACCCGGAGATGTTCCTCCACGATTCCGGGCCGGTATTGCACAGGAAGCTCCCACCCCCCGAAATCCACCATCTTTCCTTGCTGAGACAGATGTTTCTCGTAAAATGGAGTACGCCTCACCCTTTCCATCCCCTTTCTCTTCCCGGCATCTCTTCCCGACAGCACACATGCGCTCCAACGCGATTGACGGTTACAACAACTCCAGTTCCTGAGACTCCAGCCATCCGAGGACATCCCTCACCTCCGGCGCTGGACACGCGATGTTTGCGGAACGAAGTCGTTCCGCAAACACCTTCGCTTCCGGAACAAGCCCGACGAAAAGGCATTCCACGCTCCGAAGCAGCTCCGCATCGAGCGCATCCGTAAAGAGACGGCATTCCGACACGACTCCGTCTTTCACCGTCATGCCGAGCTGCACCTCCCCCCAGCCGAAGCGGTGCTCCATCTCGAGATCGAAGGCGGGTGTCTTGCCGTAGATCAAGGAACGACTCGCGTATTTCTCTCTCAAAGCCGCCACGGCGCTCTCCGCAAAGATTGCGGAAGCATCAAGGATCTCTCCAGGGCCGAAATAATCGGAAAACGCACGCTGCAACGCGTCCCGAACATCCGCCACCGTCACGACAGGCCGGAGTTCGCAGAGATTGGCCACTCGCGACCGAACCGACGTCACACCCTTCGCGACCAATTTGGCCTTCGAAGGCTGGAGATAGCGCGCCATGCGCTCCATCTCCACAGAGACGAGAATCGTTCCGTGGTGAAATCTTCCCGAGGCCCCGCGGTAAAAGGCGTTCCCCGAAATTTTTCGTCCTTCCACGGTGATGTCATTTCGCCCTCCGAACTCGGCAGCGACGCCGAGGCTCCGCAGCGCGTCGAGCACCACCTTGACCTGCCGCAGGAAATCGTAGGTTTTCGGCGTTGCCAGAAAGGTGAAATTACAATTTCCCAAGTCGTGATAGACCGCGCCGCCCCCGGAAAGACGACGGGCCAGACGGCCGTCCTCCGCCTCAAGAAGTTCCGTGCGACATTCTCTCCAGGCATTCTGATTTCTGCCGATGACCACCGTGCGGTCGTTCTGCCACAGATAGAGGATCATCGTGCCATCTTCGACACGATCCAGCAGATACTCCTCGAGTGCGAGGTTCCACCAGGGGTCGTGCGAAGGCGATGTCACCCGTATCGTCCGAATCTTTCTCATCTCTCCATCCCCTCCAAAACGAAAAAACGCACGACAGAAACTCGCCGGGTCATCCCCGAGAAGTTTCTGTCGTGCGCCCGAAAGCACCCTTCAGAACTCGTCCTGCCGTAATCCTCGTGCCTGAGAGATTCGGCCCCCTTGCTGCGACCTTGCCCCTTCGGCGCCCGCCTTCCGGCGGGACTCTCTTACGGCGCTCATCCTCACGCTATTCTATATCATTTATAACAAAATAGCCTACTCCTCCTCTCCGTGTCAACCCTGAGGAACATACTCATGCATGGCAGTGCTGGTTTCAGCGAGCATCCTCTCCATCCGCCACATAGACCTTCAGGAGCAAGGAAACTCCCTCCAGCTCTTCCAGCCGTTCCCCAACGAGCCGGCAACGATGTTTCTCGTAAAACCGGGTGTAGGGGTTGCCCGCAAGGACTCGAATCTCCACGGGAAGAAGCTCCCGCGCCGCCAGCTCCGAGATCGCCGCCTCGAACAGGGCCGTTCCGATGCCTCGCCCCTGATGCTCCGGTAGAACATAGAGGGCGTAAATCTCTCCTCTGCCATGGCAATCCTCACCCCGACAGGGGCCGGACAGCGAGAACCCGAGGACACGATGTTCCTCCTCGACCACGGCGACACGAACGGTAGGGAAAGCGGAGATCGCCTCGAAAAATCTCTCCGCCGAACCCTCCACGCTCAAACCGTCGAGCAGGGAGTCCGGAACCAGGCCCGCATAAGCGCACCGCCACGTTTCGACCCGCACCACCGCCATCTGCCGTGTGTCTTCCGCCACGGCACTTCTGACCGTCGCCACTGTTCCACCTCCAACGCTGTGTTTCTCAACCGCCCCCCTGCAGCCTCAATCGGCGTCTCTTCCGATTATGCTCTAAAGAGTGTGCAAAAAGTGATTGCGGAGGGGGATTCAAAGAAAGAAGGTCATGGTGTAGGGTGTCTGCAGCGCATAAGCAACCCGAGCCCTTGGGAGGCGATACACCATGACCGGAAAGAAGCATAGCAGTCGTTTCGCTGGAATGAAAGCCCTTTTCGGGAACGAAAC
>NZ_JARKPW010000038.1:0-2233 GCF_029975095.1 Aminiphilus sp. | reverse complement strand
GTTGCGCAGAACCGCCTCGTCCTCCCCCGCCACGCCCTTCAGGGGAAACGTCAGCCCGCCGAGCAGGCTCATGGCCCGGTCATAACGTGAGAGCGTCGGGGAGAGCGTGTAGTGCCCCCGGGGCTTGTAGAGCGTGTAGTCGTGCCGCTTGCCCGTGAGCGTGCTCTCCGTCACGTCCGCGGCGGCGAGAATGCGGTCGTACTCCGTCCGCGCCCGCTCACCGAGGGGCGGAACCGCCGCGACGAGGGGTGCGTCACCGCCCTCTCCGCCTGCCAGAAGCGCCCGCGCCACTGCAAGGTAGTCCCGGGCCAGGTCCACCACCTCCCGCCCCCGGGCCGACCCGGCGAGCACCCCCTCCCGGGCCGCCAGGGCCGCGTCGAGCCGCCCCAAAAGCTCCGCCAGCAGCGGGGCGAAGTGGCGCTCCTCCACCTTCTGCAGCATCCGGTCGAAGAGCAGATGAAACGTGTGCAACCCCAGATCCGCCGTGAGAAAAAGCGGCACCACGTGGGAGGGATCCATCGGATAGGCGTCCACCAGATCGTCCACCATCAGGTTCTCCACCGACAGCGGCTCCGGGCGGACGGCAAACCCCCGGGCGAGCAAGAGCCGCCGGGTCTTTCCGTCGAGCGGAACGGCCCCCAGCCCTCCGTCCCACTGCCACTCCATCATCTCCCCCGGAAGCCGGGCCTCGTCCACCCGGGACAGATCGGGAGCGTAGTCCCTCAGCCGGAGCAGCTCCCGTGCACGCACCCAGGCGTAGCGGGTATGCACGTCCCCCGCCCCGGAGTCGACCCCCTCCCCGTCCCCGTAGACGCCGAAGCTCGAAAAACGCAGCAGCACCCAGGCTTCACCCCCGAGCGCCAGCTCGCCCACGCCGGTGACGGTCACCCCCCGAGGCAGATAGAAGTCGCTGTAGTCCCTGACGGGGTGCGACCCCGGAAGCAGAAAGAGGGACAGCCGCTCCGCCGCCGCGGAAAAAGGCTCCGGTTCAAGGGGCGTGTGCCGGGGAAAGGGCACCAGGGCATTCTTCTCCACGTAGCCCAGCACCCGCCCCTGATGGAGCAGCAGCATCCAGTCCGCGGCCCACTGCGCCTCCGGCACCGGCGCCGCCGCGACCCGGCCGCCGTAATAGACGCACCCGGCGATGCCCTCCTGATCCTCCACGCCGCGCCCGTCCTCCACCAGCACATACGGACCGGGCTTCTCCATGATGGGGGCAATGTGCCGCACCACCGTGTAGAACTCACCTCGGTGCGCCGGAGACGTTCCGGCAAAGGCGGGCGAGGCCGAAAGCCCCCCGGCGCCGCCGTCACCGGCGAGGCGGACAGCGCCGACAGAACCGTCAGCACCGCCGCCGCAACGAGCGGCACCACCGCGAGCATCCCCCGCCGCAGGACTTTCGTTCCGGAGAGAACACGCCGCAATCCTGCCGCGAAAACCGAAACTGCACGGCCCTCCCGCAGTGCCTCGAAAGCCGAAGGCGCAAGGATCCTGCACTGCGGCGACCCGAAAACCGCCCCTCCCGTCCCCCGCCGCGTCTTCCGCGTCTCCCCTGCCCCTCGCGCTTCCCGCACAATCCGCGGCTGGTTCGCGCTCCCCGCCGTCCCCTGCGCGAAAGCCCGCTGCGCTTTCCCTCCCGTCCCCGCCGCCGCCCGCCGCGCTCCGCCCATTCCGCGCATACCCGCCACATCCTTTCCCGCCCTCTTCTTTCTCCTTTTTCACCCTTCTTCACTGTCCCGCTGAGTCCTGTTCACGTGAAAGCATAGCATGAATCGCCCCGCGCCGCTCCCCCGGCGCTCCACCTCCAGCGTTTCCAATGTTTTTCTCCCCTTCTCCCCTCGTGCCCTTTCTTTCATCAACACGACTGGGCGATGATGTTCATTCTCCCTTCTCTCCCATTTCTCCCCGTGCTCCCCTTCTCCCTTCGCCTTCCCGTCCTCTCCCTCCCTCTCCGTTTTCAGATTATGGGAACCTCTGAAAAACGCTATGCCGATCTCGGAAAAACGCGATGCGACCTGGGATCGAGAGGGGATGATTCCTACTTGATCAGGACTTCCTATGCTCTAAAGAGTGTGCAAGAAGTGATTGCGGAGGGGATTCAAAGAAAGAAGGTCATGGTGTAGGGTGTCTGCAGCGCATAAGCAACCCGAGCCCTTGGGAGGCGATACACCATGACCGGAAAGAAGCATAGCAGTCGTTTCGCTGGAATGAAAGCCCTTTTCGGGAACGAAAC
>NZ_JARKPW010000034.1:0-17949 GCF_029975095.1 Aminiphilus sp. | reverse complement strand
TGGAAATGGTCATGCCCGGGGACAACTCGCAGTTCGAAGTGAAGCTGATCGTGCCCATCGCCATGGAGGAAGGACTGCGATTCGCCGTGCGCGAAGGCGGTCGTACCGTCGGCGCCGGTGTGGTCACGCAGATCCTCGACTGACCCTTCGGGGGTGAATGCTGTGACGAAACGGATTCGGATCAAACTGAAGGCTTTCGATCATCGTGTGCTCGACACCTCGGCCGTGCAGATCGCCGAGACGGCGGTCCGGAGCGGGGCGAAAGTGGCGGGGCCCATTCCTCTCCCCACGGAGTTCGAGAAGTTCACGGTGCTCAAGTCCCCTCACAAGGACAAGGACGCGCGCGAACAGTTCGAGATTCGCACACACAAGCGGCTCATCGATATTCTGGAGCCCACCCAGAAGACCATGGATGCGCTGATGCAGCTGAATCTCCCCTCTGGAGTGGATATCCAGATCAAGCTGTAGCGGGGAGCTCTGAGCTGAAAGGAGTGGAAGGGACACATGAGTATGGGAATTCTTGGCCGCAAGCTCGGCATGACGCAGGTGTTCGATGAGGCCGGCAAGGCCGTCGCCGTTACGGTGATCGAAGCGGGGCCGTGTCCCGTCGTTGCGGTGTGTACGCCTGAGCGGCAGGGATATGCTGCGGTCCAGCTTGGTTTCGGGGAACGGAAGAAACACAAGGTGACCAAACCGCAGAAGGGATATTTCGACAAGGCCGGCGTGGAGCCCGTCCGATGGCTGCGCGAATTCCGCGTCGCGGACAGTGCCGCCTATTCCGTGGGGCAGACCGTGACGGTGGAATTGTTTCAGGCGGGGGAAAAGGTCAAGGTCACGGGCAGAAGCAAGGGAAAGGGTTTCGCCGGCACGGTGAAGCGGTTTAACTTCAACCGGTGTCCCCAAGGGCACGGTGCGTCCAAGGTACATCGCAAACCCGGTTCGTCCGGTGCGAACAGCTACCCGGGCCACATCTTCAAGGGAAAAACCATGCCGGGGCACATGGGCGACGAGAGGGTCACTGTAAACAATCTCGCTGTCTTCGCCGTGGATCCCGAAAACAACCTGCTGCTCATCAAAGGTGCCGTTCCCGGTGCGCGCAACGGGCTCGTTCTGGTGCGCAAGCTGGGTTCTTAAGGAGGCAGGGAAGTCATGCCTAACGTGAAGCTCGTGAATTTCAAAGGAGATGTCATTGGGGAGGAACAGGTCGCGGACGCGGTCTTCGCCGCTCCGGTCCATGTTCCCGCCATGCATCAGGTTGTGGTGGCCCAGCTGGCGAACAGTCGCGTGGGTACCGCGAACACCAAGGATCGCAGCGACGTCCGTGGTGGCGGAAAGAAACCCTATCGGCAGAAGCACACGGGACGGGCACGCCAGGGAAGTCTCACCTCTCCGCTGCATGTGGGAGGCGGTGTCGCTCATGGCCCGCACCCCCGGGATTATTCCCAGAAAGTGAACAAGAAGGTCCGGCGCCTTGCCCTGCGCAGCGCACTGACCCTCAAGGTGAAGGATTCGCAGATGCTTCTTCTGGAGAATCCGGTGCTTGAGACTCCGAGAACGAAGTCCGTGGTGGAATTTCTGCGACAGGTCGGTGCGGAGAGAAAACCCCTCTTCGTGATTCACGAAACCAACGTGAACCTGTACAAGTCCGCGGGAGCCGTGCCCGGAGCGAAGGTCATGCATGTGGACAGCATCAATGTGTATGACATTCTCCACCACCAGCATCTGATCGTCACACCCGAGGCGGTTCGCAAGATCGAGGAGGTGTTCGGACGATGAGACAGCTTGCCTACGATGTGATCGTGAGACCCGTCGTCACGGAAAAGAGCAGTCGTCTCATGGAGCAGGGCAAATACACCTTCGAAGTGCTGCCTGCCGCCAACAAGATCGAGATCCGCAAGGCCGTGGAGAGCATTTTCAAAGTCAAGGTTCTTAAGGTGAGCACCATCAAGGTGCGCTCCAAGCCGAAGCGGATGGGTGTTCATGTAGGACGCTCGCGCTCGTGGAAGAAGGCCATCGTGTCCCTCGCCCCGGGCGAACGGATCGAGTTCTTCGAAGGCGCCACGGTCTAAAGAGGGGGAGAGGGAAGAATGGCCATCAAGAAATTCAAACCCACCAGCCCGGGTCGCAGGTTCATGACCGTCTCGACCTATGGGGAGATCACCAAGACCGCGCCGGAAAAGCGTCTTGTGGAGAGCCTCAAGAAAAGCGGCGGACGGAACAACCTCGGACGTATCACCATGCGTCATCGGGGGGGCGGCAACAAGAGAAAATATCGCATTGTCGACTTCAAGCGGAACAACATCGGAATTCCCGGAAAAGTGGCCGCGGTCGAGTACGATCCGAACCGGTCCGCTCGCATCGCCCTCATCTTTTTCGCAGACGGGGACAAACGGTATATTCTCGCTCCGTCGGGAATTTCCGTGGGCGACATGGTCATGTCCGGACCCGATGCGGATATCAAGCCCGGCAACGCCATGAAACTCAAGGACATGCCGGTGGGAACCTTCATCCATAACGTGGAGCTTCAGCCCGGTCGGGGCGGCGTGCTCGTTCGCTCTGCCGGAACCTCCGCCCAGCTCATGGCCAAGGAAGGCAAGTATGCCTACGTCCGCATGCCCAGCGGGGAACTCCGGCTCATTCTTCAGGAATGCATGGCCACCATCGGTCAGGTAGGCAACGAAGAGCACGAGAATCTCTCCGACGGAAAGGCCGGAAAGACCCGCTGGCTCGGGAAACGCCCCTATGTGCGCGGCATGGTCATGAATCCCGTGGATCACCCTCTGGGCGGTGGAGAAGGAAAGACCAAGGGGAACAAGCACCCCGTCTCTCCCTGGGGTACGCCGGCCAAGGGATACCGCACGCGGAAACGCAAGCCGTCGGACAAGCATATCGTGCGTCGCCGGCATCAGAAATAGGAACGAGGAGGTGCGGGAAGACAGATGGCACGATCATTGAAGAAAGGCCCCTTCGTTGATCTCAAGCTCTCCAAGAGAATTGACGAGATGAACAAATCCGGAAAGAAGCGGGTTCTGAAGACTTGGTCGCGACGTTCCACCATTCTTCCGAACATGGTGGGACACACCATTGCGGTGCACAACGGGAAGACCCACATTCCCGTGTACGTCAGCGAGAACATGGTCGGACACAAGCTCGGCGAATTCGCCCCCACGAGGCGCTTCGGCGGTCACGCCGGACAAGAGCGCTCCAGCAAGGTGAAGTAAAGAGGAGGGAACGGGAATGGAAGCACGAGCCGAAGCCCGGCAGGTGCGAATCTCCCCCTTGAAGGTGCGGCAGATGATGCAGCTCGTTCACGGTAAATCAGTCGATAAGGCGTTGTTGGCGCTTCGGTTCACCCCGAAGAAGGCCGCTCGGATCGTCGAGAAGGTGCTGAAGAGCGCCGTGGCCAACGCGGATCACAATTTCGGCATGGATGTGGACAAGTTGTTCGTCGTCAAGGCCGTGGCGGATCAGGGGCCTGTCATGCGGCGTTTTCGTCCGGTTTCAATGGGGCGTGCGCATCCCTATCGCCATCGAACGAGTCACATCACCGTGGTCGTAGCGGAACGGTAAGGAGGGGACGCACGTTGGGTCAGAAAATACATCCGGTGGGATACCGAATCGGTGTCATTCGCGACTGGGAGTCGCGCTGGTATGCGGACGGGAAGGCCTATGCGAAGAACCTGCACGAGGATCTCAAGCTCCGCGAGTGGATCAAGGATCGCTGGAAACACGCGGGTGTTTCCCGTGTGGAGATCGAGCGCATCGGTAACGTCATGCGCTTTACGGTTTGGACCGCCCGGCCTGGTGTCGTCATCGGCAAAGGCGGTCAGGAGATCCAGAACGTTCGTGAGGATCTGCAGAAGCTGACCGGTGCACGGGTCATGATCAACGTTCAGGAGATCAAGCATCCCGACACGGATGCCCAGGTCGTCGCGGAAGGAGTCGCCTCCGCGCTTGAGCGTCGCATCAGTTTCCGCCGTGCCATGAAGCAGGCCATTTTCCGGGCCATGAAATCCGGGGCGAAGGGAATCAAGATTCAGTGCTCCGGACGTCTCGGCGGCGCAGAAATCGCCAGAACCGAGTGGTATCTTGAGGGCCAGCTCCCTCTTTCCACGTTGCGCGCGGATATTGACTACGGTTTGGCTGTGGCACGCACCATCTACGGCGTCATCGGCGTCAAAGTGTGGATCTACAAAGCCGATGCCGCCCGAAAGACCCGTCGTGTGGCCGCACAGACTCAGGCCGACGAAAGGGGGTAAGCGGAAATGCTGAGCCCGAAACGTGTAAAGTACCGCAAGCCCTTCCGAAGCCCTCTTCGGGGAATGACCAAGGGAGGCGAGTACGTCGCCTTCGGTGATTTCGGATTGCAGGCTCTTGAAGGTGCATGGATTACCGCCAGACAGATCGAGGCAGCCCGTGTGGCCATCTCCCGGAAAATGCGCAAGGGCGGCAAAATCTGGATTCGCATCTTCCCGGACGTGGCACTTACGAGGAAACCCCTGGAAACGCGAATGGGAAAAGGGAAGGGAAGCCCGGAATACTGGGTCGCTCCCGTAAAGCGAGGGCGCATCATGTTCGAGATCGCCGGTGTTCCCCGGGATGTCGCCGAGGCGGCGTTCCATACGGCGGCACACAAGTTTCCCATCAAGGTGCGCCTGGTCGCCCGCGAGGGATTGGGTGGTGAGTAAGCGATGAAGGCAAAGGACTTGCGGGATCTGACGCTGGACGAGCTCCGGGACAAGCATCGCCAATACAAGGAAGAGCTCTTCAATCTTCGCTTTCAGCATGCGATCGGTCAGTTGGGTAACACCGGAAGAATCGGTGACGTGAAGAGATCCATCGCCAAGGTTCTTACCGTCATGCGGGAAAAAGAGCTGGGGCTTACGAGCTCCGTCGTGAGGAGGTAGCGGACGATGGAGGAAAACGTTTCCCGCGGCAAGACGCGGGTGGGCATCGTCGTGAGCGACAAGATGCAGAAGACGGTAGTGGTGCGCGTCGACCGTATGGCGCAGCATCCTCTCTACGACAAACCTGTCATCCGGGCCAAGAAATACATGGCGCATGACGAGGAGAACGTCTGTGGCAAGGGTGACAAGGTTCTCATCAAGGAATGCCGTCCTTTGAGCCGTCACAAGCGCTGGACCGTCACAGAGGTCATCGAGAAGGCACCCGTGCTTCTCGACGAACAGCCCGTGCGGGGGGAGGCCTAGTCCATGATCCAGCTCCGGACCATGCTCAACGTGGCGGACAACACGGGAGCCAAGAAGATCATGTGCATCCAGGTCCTTGGTGGCAGCAGACGGCGCTTCGGCTCCATCGGAGACATCATCGTGGCCTCCGTGAAGGAAGCCATTCCCAACAGCAATACCGAAAAGGGGAAAGTCGTCAAGGCCGTGGTGGTGAGGACGAAGAAGGAAGTGCGGAGACGGGACGGAAGCTACGTCCGTTTCGATGACAATGCGGCCGTCATCATCGACAACAACGGTGACCCGAAGGGAACCCGCATTTTCGGTCCTGTCGCCCGGGAGCTTCGGGAGAAGCGGTATATGCGGATCGTTTCCCTCGCTCCTGAGGTCGTGTAGGGAGGCGGATGGAATGAGCAAAATGCGGATCAAGAAGGGAGACCGCGTTCGCGTGATCTCCGGAAAATACAAGGGAGTCGAGGGGAAGGTGCTTCGGCGTTTCCCCGATCGTGATGCACTTCTCGTCGAGGGTGTGAACATCGTGACCAAACATGTCCGTCCTACCCAGAAGAGCCCCAAGGGCGGCATCGTCAAGCAGGAGGCGCCTATTTACGCCTGCAAGGTCATGCTGGTCTGTCCCGCCTGCGGTAAGAACACGCGCGTCGGCCGGGCGTTTCTGGAAAGCGGCAAGAAGGTCCGGGTCTGTAAACAGTGTAACGAGATCATGGACAAGGTGTAAGCGGGGAGGAACGACGCCATGATTCCGAGACTCCAAGAAAAGTACTCCACAGAGATCGTTCCTCGCTTGCGGCAGAAGTTCAGCTACAAGAACGTCATGGAAGTCCCGCGCCTCGAAAAGGTCATCGTGAACATCGGTGTCAACGAGGCGAAACAGGACATGAAGTTCATGAACGTCGCCATGGAGGAACTCACCACGATTACCGGACAGCGTCCCCTTCTCAAGAGGGCGAAGAAGTCCGTGGCAGGATTCAAGGTTCGCGAGGGAATGCCCGTGGCCTGTTGCGTGACCCTCAGAGGGGCGAAGATGTGGGAGTTCCTTGACAGACTGATCACCCTTGCCCTCCCTCGGATCAAGGACTTTCAGGGCGTTTCCCGCAAGGGGTTCGACGGTCGGGGAAACTACAACCTCGGCCTTCGCGAACAGCTCATTTTTCCCGAGATCGATTACGACAAGGTCATTCGGATTCGGGGGATGAACATCACCATCACGACCACGGCGCGGACCGACGAGGAGGGGCAGACGCTCCTCGCCGAAATCGGATTTCCGTTCAGCCGGTAGGGGGAGGGAAGAGGCATGTCAAGAACAGCGCTCGAACACAAGGCCACGCTGGAACCCAAGTTCAAGGTGCGGGGATACAACCGTTGCCCTCTCTGTGGTCGCCCGAAGGCCTTCATGCGAAAGTTCAACATGTGCCGCTGCTGCTTCCGAAAGCTCGCTCGGGAAGGAAAGATTCCCGGAGTCGTGAAGTCGAGCTGGTAGGTGCAGGACGCAGCGAAGGAGGCAACAGGAATGTACGTTAATGATCCCATAGCGGATATGCTCACCCGGATCAGGAACGCCAACATGGTGTACCTCGATGTCGTCGATATGCCCCTGAGCAGAGTCAAGGCCGCCATCGCCAAGATCCTCAAGGAAGAGGGATACATTCGGAATTACAAGGTCATCAACGATCCGAAGAAACCCTTCCAGGTCTTGCGTATCTTCATGCAGTACGGCTCCAACAGGGAACATGTCGTCCAGGGTATCAAGCGAATCAGCAAGCCCGGTCGCCGGGTCTACGCGGGTTCGAAGGAACTCCCCAAAGTCATGGGAGGACTCGGTATGGCGGTGGTCTCCACCTCCCAGGGTCTCATGACGGACGCCGAGGCGCGCAAGCGCGGTCTCGGCGGGGAGATTCTCTGTAACGTGTGGTAGGGGGTGCGGATCGTGTCTCGGATCGGGCGCAAACCCATAAAAGTTCCAAAGGGCGTTTCAATCATCCAGAACGAGGACCGTCTTACCGTAAAGGGCCCCAAGGGAGAACTCTTCCTCGACATTCATCCCGAGATCTCGCTTTCACTTGAGGAGGGCGTCCTGACGGTCACGCGTGCGGACGATGAAAAGAAAACCAGGGCGCTCCACGGCATGACGCGTGCCTTGGTGAGCAACATGGTGGAAGGGGTCAGTCAGGGATTCCAGAAGGCTCTTGAGATCATCGGCGTCGGCTATCGGGCGCAGATGAAGGGAACTACTCTTGTTCTGAGCCTCGGCTATTCTCACCCCATCGAGTTCGACCCTCCCGCAGGTATCGAGATCGCGACGGACGGTCCGACGAAAATTTTCGTCCGGGGTATCGACCGCCAGGTCGTGGGGCAGGTGGCGTCTGTCATTCGTGGATACCGTCCCCCTGAACCCTACAAGGGGAAGGGCATTCGGTACGTGGGTGAGTACGTCATTCGCAAGGCCGGGAAATCCGGCGGGAAATAGGGAGGTGATCTGCCGTGATCAAAAAGCGTAGTCGTAATGAAATGCGGAAAATCCGACACGAACGTCTGCGGCGGACCCTCTCGGGGACTGCCGACAAGCCCAGACTCGCCGTTTTCCGGAGCGAGAAGCACATCTCCGTGCAACTCATCGACGACGATGCGGGACATACGCTTGCCGCCGCGTCCACCGTCGAGCCCGCGATGAAGGCGTCTCTGAGCAGCACGGGCAATGCGGAGGCCGCGAAGGCCGTGGGCAAGGCGATTGCGGAGCGTGCCATCTCCAAGGGAATCAAGGCCGTCGTCTTCGACAGAGGCGGGCACATGTTCCACGGGCGCGTCAAGGCGTTGGCCGAGGCAGCTCGCGAAGCCGGCCTTGAGTTCTAAGGGGGGGTATGGAAGCATGGCGACCAAGAATGTGACGAGCAAGGGCGTCGAAATCAGCGAACGCGTCGTGGCGATCAACCGGGTCAGCAAGGTCGTCAAGGGCGGAAAGCGCTTCAAGTTCAGCGTTCTCGTCGTGGTGGGCGATAACGATCACCAGGTGGGAATGGGACTCGGCAAGGCGAGAGAAATTTCCGAGGCGGTTCGCAAGGGAATCGAGAAGGCGAAGAAAAACCTTGTGGATCTTCGCAAGGTGGGGAATACCATTCCTCATCCCGTCATCGCCAATTTCGGTGCGGCCAGGGTCATGCTGAAGCCTGCCGCGCCCGGAACGGGCGTTATCGCCGGAGCCGTCGTTCGAGCCATCATGGAGCTCGGCGGAGTCAAGGACGTGCTCACGAAGGTCATCGGCCGGACATCCAACCCCATCAACGTTGCCTATGCGACGCTCGAGGCGGTTAAGGCCCTGCGGACTCCCGACGAGATCCTGCGTCTTCGCGGGAAGGACCGGAAGGAAGCGTAGGAGGGGGAGAAACATGGCTCAGTTGCGACTCACCTGGAAACGGAGCACTATCGGTCGTCCCGATAAGCAGGAACGGATCATTCGGGCGCTCGGACTCAAACGCCTCCACCACACGGTGATTCAGGAGGACACTCCCGCTATTCGAGGTATGGTTCGGGCGGTCGAACACCTTCTCGAATGGTCCGAGGTCGGGAAGTAGCAGAAGGAGGGAACACTCATGCAGCTGCATGAACTGCGGTCCGCTCCGGGGGCGAAACGTTCCCGGAAGCGCATTGGCCAGGGAATCGGAAGCGGTCTGGGAAAGACCGCAGGCAAGGGACACAAGGGACAGAAAGCTCGCAAGAGTGGTGGAGTTCGCCCCGGTTTCGAGGGCGGGCAGATGCCCCTTACCCGAAGAATTCCCAAGAGAGGGTTCAATAACGCACGCTTTGCCAAACAGTATCAGATCGTGAATCTCCAGTTCATCGAGGATCGGTTCGAGACCGGTGCCGTTATCGATGCCGTTGCGCTGCAGGGGGCGGGTTTGATCCGCAAGTGCGACGAACCGGTGAAGATTCTCGGCAAGGGTGATCTGACGAAGGCGTTCACGATCCACGCACAGGCTTTCAGCGCCCAGGCGGTGAAGCAGCTGGAGGCGGCGGGTGGGAAGGCAGAGGTGATCTAGGTGATCGACTCCTTCCGCGATGCCTTCAGACTTCCCGATCTGAAACGAAAAATCCTTTTTACTCTCGGCATGCTCTTCATCTTCCGCCTGGGGGCGCATATGCCCACCCCTGGCATCGACACGGAGGCCATGACGAGGATGTTCGAGCAGGGAGGCGTTCTGGGGTTCCTCGATATGTTCGCGGGAGGTGCGCTGCGGCGTTTCAGCGTGTTCGCGCTGGGCGTCGCTCCCTACATCAACGCGAGCATCGTCATGCAACTGCTCGTCGTTGTCATTCCCGCCCTGGAAAAACTTCAAAAGGAAGGCGACGAGGGCCGCAAGAAGATCGTCATGTACACGCGCTGGGGGACTGTGTTCTTCGCGTTGGTCCAGGCCGTGGGCATGACGATTTGGCTGCGGAATCTCGGAATCTTTTCGGGGACGCTGCTTGATGCCATTGTTGCGGTCGTGACCACTGTCACCGGAGCGATCGCCGTCATGTGGCTCGGCGAAGAGGTGACCGATCACGGCATAGGCAACGGCATCTCGCTGCTCATCTTCGCCGGTATCGTGGCACGAATTCCCGAAGCGCTGGTGCAGACATGGTCGCTCCTGCGCATGGGTGAGCTGAATCTGATCTCCCTTCTCGTGGCGGTCATCCTCATGGTGGTTGTCGTGGCGGGATGCGTTCTTCTTCAGGAAGGACAGCGGCGCCTGCCGGTGCAATACGCCAAACGGGTCGTTGGGAACAAGGTCTACGGCGGTCAGAGCACCTTCATTCCCCTTCGGGTGAACCAGGCGGGGGTCATCCCCATCATCTTCGCCTCGTCGGTGCTGCTGTTTCCCTACACGATCTTCCGCTTCTTCTCCGGGGACTGGGCCGTGACGATGCAGAATCTCTTCGCTCCGGGAAGCGCCGTCTATATGGTGCTCTATGTGGTTCTCATCGTGTTCTTCGCCTATTTCTACACGGCGGTGGTCTTCAATCCCGTGGATGTGGCGAACAACATGAAGAAGTACGGAGGGTTCATCCTCGGTATCCGCCCCGGGCGTCCCACCTCCGAATACATCGAAAAAGTCATGACCCGGATCACCCTCGGCGGCGCCGTATTTCTCGCCGTGGTGGCGCTCGTGCCCACGCTCATGACCTCCGTGGTGAACATGAACACCTTCTATTTCGGAGGCACGGCGGTGCTCATCGTCGTGGGGGTGGCTCTCGACACGGTACACCAGATCGAGGCGCAGCTCCTCATGCGGCACTATGAGGGCATTCTGAAGCGTCGCGACAAGACCGGCGGGCTTTTGCGCCTGTAGAATCGGTGGTTTCCATGCGACTTATATTTCTGGGACCTCCGGGAGCGGGCAAGGGCACTCAGGCGGTTTTCGTGAAAGAAACCTATGGATTGGCTCATATTTCCACGGGAGATATCCTTCGTGCCCAGGTCAAGCAGGAAACGGAGCTGGGAAAAGCCGCCAAGGGATATATGGATGCGGGGAAGCTCGTTCCCGATGATGTCATCATCGGGATGATCCGGGAGCGCCTTGGTGAAGAGGATTGCGCCAAGGGTTTCATTCTCGACGGATTTCCCCGGACCGTTCCCCAGGCGGTGGCTCTCGCGGAGTTGCTGCAGTCCATGGGAAGGAACCTCACGGCGGTAATCTGTTTCGACGCGGCAGACGACCTCCTGGTGGAGCGATTGAGCGGGCGCAGGACATGCAGGAACTGCGGTGCGATCTACAATGTCAGCTTCCATCCGCCCGAAAAAGAGAACGTGTGTGACGCCTGCGGAGGTCCTCTCATGCAGCGCGACGACGACCGGGAGGAAGTCATTCGGAACAGACTCCGGGTCTACAAGGAACAGACGGCACCGCTCATCGAGCATTACGAACACGAAGGACTGTTGCGCCGTTTCGACGCCGGGGGTGCTCCGGATTCCCTGGTCGCCCTGGTGGCGGAGCTGGCGGGAAAAGACGACGCATGATCACCTTGAAAACCGAAGAAGATGTCCGTTCCATGCGCCGAGCCGGTCAGGTGGTGGCCGATGTCCTCAGACTCCTTCGGGATCTCGTGCGCCCCGGTGTGAGCACCCTTTTTCTGGACACCGAGGCGGAGGGCCTCATTCGACGGGCAGGGGGAAGCCCCGCGTTCAAAGGGTACGCTGTTCCCGGGATTCCCATGCCCTTCCCCGGTTCCATCTGTGCTTCCATCAACGAGGAAGTCGTGCACGGGATCCCCGATGCGCGACGCATCCTCCGGGAAGGCGATATCATCAGTGTCGATGTGGGAGTCTCCATTGACGGGTTCTATGGGGACGCGGCCTGTACGTATCCGGTCGGCTCGATCGCACCCCTCAAGAGAAAACTGCTCGATGTCACCCTGGAATCGCTCCATCGGGGGCTTGGTGTCATCCGTTCCGGGAGCACTCTCGGTGACATCGGGCACGCCGTCGAATCGACGGTGCTGCAAAACGGCTTCGGCCTGGTCCGGACCTACGCGGGTCACGGCATCGGAAGGCGTCTTCACGAGCCTCCCCAGGTTCCGAATTACGGACGACCGCGTTCCGGGATCACGCTGAAAAAGGGAATGACCATCGCTGTCGAACCCATGGTGATGTCCGGAGGAGAAAAAGTGTTGACGGCGCGGGACAAATGGACAGTGGTTACAGCCGAGGGTTCCGACGCGGCGCACTTCGAGCACTCCGTCCTCGTTCTCGATGACGGAGTGGAGATCCTCACGCCATGGGAACAATGAGTCGATACACCCTTTGCATGGAGGATGTCGCGGAATACCATCGCGGTTGTTGCGGGCCGCGGAAAGGCTTTCTGCGGCGTTTCTCCGGAGGCGGAACAGGTGTTGCGAGCGCGGAAATCCGCTCTCGCCGGAGCTGGGAACAGAGTTCGATCGAGGGTAGGTGACGGACGAATGGCCAAGGAAGATGTCATCGAAGTACGGGGAAAAGTCGTCGAACCGCTTCCCAACGCCATGTTCCGCGTGGAGCTGGAAAATGGGTACAAGGTTCTCGCCCATGTTTCAGGGAAAATGCGGATGCATTTCATCCGGATTCTTCCGGGTGACAAGGTTCTCGTGCAATTGTCCCCCTATGACTTGACGCGGGGACGTATCGTGTATAGATTCAAATAATTGCCCTCAAGCGTGCCGCGGCTGGTACGGTTTTCAGGTTAAGGAGCGTGACGGACATGAAGGTGAAACCTTCGGTAAAGCCCATCTGCGAACATTGCAGCGTCATCAAGCGGAATGGGGTGGTGCGGATCATCTGCAGCAAGAATCCTCGCCACAAGCAGCGCCAGGGTGCAAGGAGGTAATGGAGGATGGCCCGAATCGCCGGAGTGGACCTTCCCCGCGAGAAGCGCGTGGAAGTGGCTCTTACGTACATCTACGGAATTGGCCTGCCCACGTCCCACAGGATTCTGGACGCCACGGGGATCAGTCCCGACACGCGGGTGAAGGATCTTTCGGAGGACGAAGTGCAGAAACTCCGCGGAGAGATCGAAAATAATCACGTCGTCGAAGGTGATCTCCGCAGAGAAGTGGCCATGAACATCAAACGTCTCATCGAGATCGGCTGCTATCGGGGATTACGACATCGGTCGGGTCTTCCCGTGCGCGGTCAGAGAACGAAGACGAACGCGAGAACCCGCAAGGGGCCCCGGCGCACCGTGGCGGGCAAGAAGAAGGCGACCAAGTAGCGACACGAAGTGCCCCTAAGGGAGGGAATGCTCAGTGGCCAAGCGAGTACAGCGAAGAGGAAAGCGTAAGGAGAGGAAGCACGTCAGCTATGGCGTGGCGCACATCCACTCCACGTTCAACAACACCATCATCAGCATTACCGACAAGCAGGGGAACCTGCTCTCCTGGTCGGCAGGCGGCAATGTCGGTTTCAAGGGGACCCGGAAATCCACGCCTTTTGCGGCGCAGCTTGCGGCGCAGACTGCGGCGAAGGTCGCCCAGGAACACGGTGTGACGGAGATCGATGTGGTCGTCAAGGGCCCCGGACCGGGGCGCGAGTCGGCGATCCGCTCGCTCCAGGCGGTGGGGCTCCAGGTGAACATGATCAAGGACGAGACCCCTATCCCTCACAACGGTTGCCGTCCTCCCAAGCGCCGCCGCGTGTAGCGCCTGGGCACCGGAAGGATAGTAAGGAGGAAGAGGCATGAGTAGATACACGGGTGCCGTTTGCCGGCTCTGCAGAGCGGAGGGCACGAAACTTTTTCTCAAGGGCGACAGGTGCTATACCGAGAAGTGCGCCATCAACAAGAGGAACAGCCGCCCCGGGCAACACGGTATGAAACGCGTCAAAACCAGTGAATACGGAATCCGGCTTCGGGAAAAACAGAAGCTGCGCAGATATTACGGCATGAACGAGACCCAGTTCCGGCGCTTTTACGGCATGGCCTCCAAAATGCCGGGCCAGACGGGGCACAATTTCCTTCAGATCCTCGAGCGGCGCCTCGACAACGTGCTGCACCGAATGGGCTTCGGTGTGAGCCGCAGCCAATCCCGCCAGATCGTTCGTCATGGTCATGTTCTCGTGAATGGCCGAAAACTGGACATCCCGAGTTATCTCGTTCGGGCCGGGGACGTGATCGCCATCGCCGAGAAGAGTCGGGACATCGTTCTTCTCAAGGACAACGCCGAAGTGGCCGCATCCAGGGCCATCCCCGCCTGGATCGAGTTGAACGCCCAGGGGTTGGAGGCAAAGATCATCTCCCTGCCCGTTCGGGAGCAGATCGACTCGCCGGTGAACGAACAGCTCGTGGTCGAATTCTACGCGAGATAAGGGATTGTCGGAAAGAACCGAAGCGTCGAAAGGTGGGGGGATCATTGGAGGAATTGTTGCAGCCTCAGATTAGGGTGGAGGAGAGCACCCCCCGTTTCGGAAAGGTCATCGTGGAGCCCTTGGAGCGCGGATACGGTGTTACGCTCGGCAATGCCCTGCGGCGCGTGCTCTATTCGTCCATCGGCGGAGCGGCTATCACGGCCGTGCGCATCGAGGGAGTTCTTCACGAATTCACGACGGTACCCGGCGTGCGGGAGGATGTCATCGACCTTCTCCTTAATCTCAAGCACGTGCCCCTTCGCTCCTACAGCAAGGATGTCCGGGTACTCCGTCTGGATCTGGACGGTCCTGCCAAGGTCACCGCTGCCCATATCCAGGGAGACAGCGACATCGAGTTCGCCGATCCCGACGCGTACATCTGCACCTTGGCGGAGGGAGCGCATCTTGCCATGGATATCTACGTGGAACAGGGGATGGGCTACGCCACGAACGACCGGCCCCGTCCGGCCTATCTTCCCGTGGACGCGCTCTTGGTGGACGCCATCTTTTCCCCCGTTCACCGCGTGAACTACGAGGTGCAGAACGCTCGAGTGGGCCAGCGGACGGACTACGACAGGCTCATTCTCCAGGTCTGGACCAATGGAGTGGTCGCTCCCGCCGATGCTGTGGCGGAAGCGTCGGGTGTGTTGCGAAGCTATTTTTCGAGAGTACAGGATGTGCTTGTCCGTCCGACGGAACAACCCAGTCCCTCGATTGAGGAGGCCGGCGAATCCTCGCCGCAGGATGCGGTCTCCGATGAGGGAGCGGCAGGCACCCGATGGGATCCCGAGGATGCCCTCGTTTCCAGACCGATCAGGGACCTTGAACTCTCCATGCGCAGTGAGAACTGCCTTCTCCGCGGCGGCGTCCACACCATAGGGGATCTTTTGAGTCGATCTCACGAGGAATTGTTGAAGATCCGCAATCTGGGCAAGATCTCTCTCCGGGAGATCGAAGAGAAGCTTGCCAAGCTCGGGTATGCATTTCCGGCCCCCTCGGAGGACGATGCGACCCAGAGGTCGGGCAAAAAGAAGGAAAAGGAAGAGGAGGAGTAATCCCATGAGGCACCGTATGGATCACAGCACCCTTGGCCGTTACGGCAGCCACAGGAGAGCGATGCTGTCGAACCTCGCCGCCGGGCTGTTCATCCACGGACGAATCAGCACGACCTTCATGCGCGCGAAGGAAGTGCAGCGTGTGGCGGAGAAACTCATTACCAGAGCCCGTGGGGGCAGTCTTCACGACCGTCGTCTGGTCATCTCTAAAATGCCTTACAAGGCAGCTGTTCTGAAACTGTTCGACGAAATCGCTCCTCGCTATGTGGGGCGTCCCGGAGGATACACGAGGATCATCAAAACGGGATTTCGCATGGGAGACGCGTCACCCACGGCAATACTCGAACTGGTCGAGTAGATCATGCGGAATGGTACGGTGTGTTCGCTTCGGGGTGTAGGATACACCTACCCCGGAGCGCTCGCCCCGGCCCTGACGGAGTTCACCCTCGACGTTTCCTCCGGTGCCTGGATAGCGCTTCTGGGAAGCAATGGTTCCGGAAAATCTACGTGTGCCCGCATGTTGAATGCCCTGCTGATCCCCACGCAGGGCAGTTGTGTCGTGCTGGGTTATGACACGTCCCACTCCGGAACGGCCTTTGAAGTGCGGCGCCGCGTGGCCATGGTCTTTCAGAATCCCGAGAATCAGATCGTCGCAGCCACGGTGGAGGAGGATGTGGCCTTCGGACCGGAAAATCTGGGTCTGGAATCCTCCGAGATTCAGGAACGAGTCGAATGGGCTCTCGGGGTGACAGGGCTTTCGGAGATGAGAAAGCGCCCTTCCTACGCCCTTTCGGGAGGACAGAAGCAGCGCCTTGCCCTTGCGGGTGCTCTGGCACTGCGTCCACTCTGCCTTGTGCTCGACGAGGCTACGTCCATGCTCGATCCCCAGGGACGTCGGGATCTGATGCGCGTGCTTCGCGAACTGCATGCTCAAGGGATGACCATTGTTTCCATCACCCACAATCTGGAAGAAATTCTCTTCTGCACCGAGGCGTGCATCCTCGCGGAAGGACGGCTCGCCTGGAAAGGAACACCCATGGATCTGCTCGAAAGCTCCGGAGGCTCTCATTCCCTGGAGGTCTCTCCTTTTCTAGAGTTGTGGCGACGGTTGAAGAGAGAGCACTTTCTCGGTGCCACAATTTTTCCCGAGCCGAAATCCATCGCCGAGGCGCTATGTCGATTCGCGTGACGGATCTCGCTCATGTCTACCACCAGGGCACGCCTCTCCAGAGGCGTGCCCTGGATGGTGTGAACCTGCTGGTGGAGCCCGGTTCCTGGGTGAGCGTGGTGGGGCATACCGGAAGCGGCAAGTCTACACTGGCGCAGCATCTCAACGGACTGCTCTTTGCCACCCGGGGAGAGGTCGAGGTCGATGGCGTTCTTCTCCGTGAGGATGCTCCGGAAATCCTCCGACAAGCGAGGAAGAAAGTCGGACTCGTCTTTCAGTATCCGGAGCAACAGCTTTTTGCCGAGACCGTCTCGGAAGAAATCGCCTTCGCGCCCCGCAATTGGGGGATTGCCAAAGAACGGCTTCCCGAGGTCGTGCATGCCGCTGCAACACGTGTCGGTTTGGAGAAAGCCCTCCTCGGTGTGAACCCCTTCAACCTTTCGGGTGGACAGAAGCGCCGGGTTGCCTTGGCGTCGGTACTCGCTTCCGAGCCCGACTATCTCGTGCTGGACGAACCGACGGCAGGGCTTGACGGAAAGGGGAAAAAAGAGCTGCTCTCTCTCCTGAGTCAGCTCGTGCGGGAAGGGAAGGGTGTCGTTCTCGTCACTCACGACCTCGACATCGCACTCGCCCATTCGCATCGCATTCTCGTTCTTGAGGACGGGAAAGTGTTTGCCCTCGGGACGCCGCAGGAGGTGTTGGACGCATTGGCAGGAGCGTCTGTCCGGGGCATTGTCCTTCCTCCGGTGGTGGAGCTCTCGCAGGAACTGAAACAGCGCGGTTGGAAAGTCCCCCTCACTCCCGATGCGACGACACTGTATGCACTGATCGCCAAGGAGGGAAAGCGGTGCGATTCCTGAATCACATCACGCTCGGACAGTATGTTCCCACGGATTCTCCATTGCATTGTCTGGATCCGAGATGCAAGATTCTCGGTACGCTGTTCGTCATGACCGTGCTCTTTCTCACGCGCGCCCCCGTGTCCTTTCTTGCCTGGGGGCTTCTCCTTCTTGCTCTCACGCTGCTTTCCCGCCTTTCTCCGGGGATGGTGTTGCGGGGTGCGAGACCCGTTCTTATCCTTATTGTCTTTACGGCATTCATTCATCTTTTCTTTACAAAGGGAACACCACTCTGGTCGTGGGGCGTTCTCTCCATCACGAAAGAAGGCATGACCGCCGCTCTGCGCATGAGCAGCCGCCTCTTCTTTCTCGTCCTTTTCGCGGGGCTTCTCACGCTCACCACGTCTCCCATGGAATTGGCGGACGGTCTGGAGCGTTTGTTTTCCCCGTTGGTCCCGCTCGGTTTTCCCGCGCACGAAATGGCCATGATGATGACGATCTCCCTCCGCTTTATTCCGACGCTGCTGGACGAGACGGATCGTATTTTCAAGGCCCAGCTCGCTCGCGGTGCCGATCTGGATCGGGGTGGGCTCATCCGGCGCCTTCGTGCTTTCGTGCCGGTGCTCATTCCTCTCTTCGTCATCGTCTTTCAACGGGCGGAGGAGCTTGCCGTGGCCATGGAAGCCCGCTGTTACCGGGGCGCCGGACGGACCCGCATGCACCCGCTCCGGTGGAGCAGGGGGGACACCGCCGCCCTTTTCATGTTCACGTTCGTCTTGGGAGGAGTTCTTGGAATGGACAGGTGGCTTCTGTCGTGAAAAGGTATGCGATA
>NZ_JARKPW010000004.1:0-3762 GCF_029975095.1 Aminiphilus sp. | reverse complement strand
CAGTCACCTCCCATTCCCCGGCAGACTCCTCGTGCGAGAGCATCTATTTTCCCCGGAAGAACGTCCCGGATGTCGGGGCTCAGAGTGCGGAGGGTTCCTTCGAGTCGAACCTCGTCGGCCAGAACGTTGTACCGGTATCCTCCGTGGACGGTTCCGAAAGTCAAAACGACCGCCTCCGTGGCGTTCACGGAGCGGGAGACCACGGTCTGCAGCGCCGTGATCACCTGAGCGGCAACGACGACGGCGTCCACCCCCTGCTCCGGGGTGGAGCCGTGGGCGCTGCGGCCACGGACGATCAGGTCGAGGCGGTCCGAGGCGCCCATGATGGGGCCGGTCTTGATACCCACTTTCCCTGTAGGAAGATCGGGCCAGACATGAAGGGCGACCATGGCGTCCACCCTAGGATTTTCCAGAACTCCGTCGGCGATCATCGCCGGAGCTCCTCCGGTGGGTGCGCACTCTTCGGCGGGTTGGAAGACGAATTTAACCGCGCCGCGGATCGTTTCCTTGAGCGACGAGAGGATCCGAGCTGCTCCGAGAAGCATCGCCGTGTGCGTGTCGTGACCGCAGGCATGCATGATTCCCGGGATCTCGGAGGCGAAGGGAAGTCCCGTCTGTTCCTGGATTTGCAAGGCATCCATGTCGGCTCTGAGGCCGACGACGGGGCCTGCCTCACGTCCTTCGAGAAGGGCGACGACGCCGGTCCCTCCGACGCCCCTGCACACGTCGAAGCCCATCTCCTCCAGTGTTTTCGCGACGAAGGAGGCGGTCTCCTCCACTTCCATGCCGACACCGGGACGGCGGTGGATGACTCTTCGGTCTTCGCGGATGCGGGAATCATGTTCTCGGGACAGACGCACAATAGTTTCACTGACGGACATACCGGCACTCTCTCCTTCGGGATGGGTTTTTCGAGCTGAACGATGGAACGAAAGGGTCGCCGAGGTCAAAAAGGAAGCGCTTACCCCAGGCGGGCCGAGATATCCTCCGCGCCGCTCCGGAGAACCGGCAGGAGATCCAGCGCTCTTTCCACGGGGAGTCGCTCCAGAGGACCGGCGATGCAGAGACATGCCCAGATCCTTCCCATACGGTCCGGAACGGGAACGGAGAGTCCCAGAAAATCGGGAACGCTTTCATTGACGCTGAGGGCGTATCCCTGACGGTGGATTCGGTCGTATTCCTCAAGGAGCATGTCGAGATCCAGGAGAGGATTCGGGCAACCCGATGCCTCGGACGCGAGATCCAGGGAGCTGAGAACGGCTGATCTCCGAACCGGATCCGGATGGTAGGCCCACAAGAGCTTACCGATGGCCCCGGCGTTGGGAGGCATTCTGGTCCCCAGCCGGCTTTTAAGCCGGATCAGATGCGGGCTTTCCACGCTCAGCGCGAGAAAGGCCGAATCCCCGTCGCGAAGTCCGACGGAAACGGTCTCTTTGGTGATGCGCCCGATCTGCTCCATGACGGGAAGGGCTGCTCCGTTGAGCCCTCTTTCGTTGGCGTAGACCACACCCATGCGGTATGCGACGGGACCGATCCGGTACAGTCCGGACTCCGTCTCTTGGAAAACGAGTCCTTCCTGGACCAGGACGGCGAGGATCTTGTGCATGCCGCTCTTGGTCATTTCCAGAGATTGGGAGAGTTCTCCCAGGGAATGAAAGAAGGGTGGCTCGCACAGATGTCGCAAAACCTGAATTCCCTTGTCCAAACGGCTCATGGAGATGCCTCCTTTTCCGTTTTGGAAATAGTTTTTCTGGAATGGATAAATCTGACTGGATTTTACGAAAAATACCAAGGCCAGTCAAGGACACCTGTGTCGGTTTGGTCGTCGTTGCGAAAACAGATTCAGGGCGGTGGAGAAAAAAGAGCAAAAGGGGAATTTGGTTTCCTCTTATGTGAAAACCGGTACTACATTGACCTCGGACGCGATTTGGTGCACAATCGAACCTGGAGTGGGATCTGCAATTCTGAATACTCTACGGAAAGGAGGTGGCACTTGATGACGGCACGTGTTTTTCTCGGCATGCCCCCTTCTTTCCCCGGCTCCAGACGGTCCCTTCCCGGCATGGTATGGGATATCTGGTCTCTTCCTCTTCCTGCAGGCTGCCGCAAGCGCCCCCCCGCAGACTGACCCTCGGCATTTCTTTTCGAAAGTAATCCCTGAATGTTCCGTCTTTTGTTCCCTTTCGTCATGTTGTTTTCCATACCTTTGCCACCCTGTTGCGATGTTGCGCCACAGGAGATTTCGGCGTATTCGTCGCGACGAGGCCGCGCATCCCTGCTGCAGCCCCTTTCGGGGTGTGTAGCGCAGGAGTGGGAGGCGGAGGATGTCGTCCTGCCGAAAGAGCGGAAAAGGCGGATCTTCTCCGAAATTCCCTAGCGTAAGGAGGTTTCGTGCATGGAGCGCAGAGAAATGAAAGCGCAAGGAGCACCGCAGTGCTGCTGCGGATGCGGCGGGGGCGTGCACAAGTGTGATGTGGCGATCATCGGCGGTGGTGTCCACGGCTGCTCCACCGCCTATCACCTGGCGAAAAAGGGTTACAAGGTGGCCCTCTTCGAACGGGACTACATCTCCTCCGGCGGAAGCGGACGTAGTGCCGCGGGCATCCGTCACCAGTTCGGCACGGAAGTGAACATCCGCCTCGCTCAGTACAACATGCAGGTGTTCAAGACGTTGGAGAAGGATCTCAACTATCCTGTCTCCCTCGAATACGATCCTGCGGGGTATCTCTGGATCGCCTACTCGGAGTCGCAGCTCGCGCAACTCGAGAAGAACGTGGCCTTCCAGAACGAACTCGGCACGACGGGTTCCAAAGTTCTCACACCCGCTCAGATCAAGGAAGTCGCGCCACATCTCAATGTGGAAGGCATGCTCGGTGCGAGCTGGAATCAGGAAGACGGACACATCAATCCCCACACGCTCTGTTTCGCCTACGCCGATTCCGCCAAGGCGCTCGGTGCGGAGATCCACAAGCACACGCCCGTCACGGGAATTCTCATGAAGGGAGGGCGTGCTGCGGGAGTCCACACGACGAAAGGTGACTGGGAGGCCGATTCGGTGGTCTGCTGCGCCGGTCCCTGGAGCGTCGAGGTGGGCAAGTGGCTGGGGTTGGATGTTCCCATCACGCCTGAGCGGCATCAGATCCTCATCACCGAAGCGGTGGAGCGCATGAAGCACCCCATGACTCTCTGTCTCGACGACGGCAGCTACTGGAAGCAGTGTCCCAACGGCACGTTCATGCTCGGGTGGGGGAATCCCGAGGAGAAGAAGGACACGGAGTACACGTCGAGCTGGGACTTCCTGGACGAGGTCACGACCCGGGTCCTCGCCAAGATGCCCGTTCTCGGCGGTATCCGGCTGGTGCGTCAGTGGACGGGGCCCTACGACAACACGCCGGACTTCCAGGCGATCGTGGGTGCCACGCCCGTGCCGGGGTTCTTCCTGAACTGCGGTTGGAGCGGCCACGGGCTGCAGTTCGGCCCCTCGGTGGGACGCATTCTCTCCGAGCTCGTCGCGGGAGAAAAGCCGTACATCGACGTGTCCATGTTCCGGTACAGCCGGTTCGAAGAAGGGGACCTCTTCTTCGAGACCGCCTGCATCTAGCGAAGACGAGGTGATGGATCGATGCGACTCATCCAGGAACATCCCATTCTCGATTTCGAGCACGGGAAGAAGAAGAAAGTGCGTGTCACCTTCGACGGCACCGAGATGGAAGGCTTCGAAGGGGAACCCATCGCCATGGCGCTGCACGCCGGAGGCGTGCG